>JBCBUN010000067.1:0-7482 GCA_039818145.1 Pseudomonadota bacterium | reverse complement strand
CTCGGTCTAGGGGACGCCAGTATGCTCCGTGTTCTGACATTTGTGACGGTGTTGTCCGTCGGCGCTTTTGCCATGCTCCCCGCCACAATGTCAGGCGCGCAGACGCAAGTCTCTGAGGCAGACGGGCTTGCTGCCTGGGACAAGGCATTTGAAGTGTTTTCGCATCCGCGCTGCGTCAACTGCCACGTGCCGGATGACAACAAGCCACGCTGGTCCGGGCCGAGTTACGCCACAAAAGGCCCGTATCACGGCATGGGCATCGTCGCGGATGATACCCGCAAGCGGGCCGCCGGCCTGCCATGCAGTGCATGTCACACCAAACAGAACCTGCCTTTCCCCGGTGGTGCTCCCGGTGCACCTCACTGGGCGCTTGCTCCGGTTGAAATGGTCTGGTGGGAAAAGAGCTCTGCAGAGATTTGCGAGCAGATCAAAGATCCCGAGCGCAATGGTGGCCGCACTGTTGAAGAAGTTGCCGACCATGTGGGCAATGATGAGCTTGTAGCCTGGGGTTGGTCACCGGGGCCCGGCCGCCAGCCTGCGCCGCATAGCGCCGCGGAAACAGTGGCTTTTCTGCTTGAGTGGCAGAGCGCCGGTACGCCATGTCCCGCATCGGCAGCTGCCGAGTAGCTATTTCAGCAAAGTCTGTGCCTGCGCCAGCGCTTCAGGCGTGTCGATGTCTGTTGCCTCGCGCGAGGGCATGTCGACAAACGCCTTGTTTCGGAGTGTTGCCAGAAAGGCCTTCCCGCCTTTGTCGCCGCTGAGTGTAACCAAAGCGTCGAAAGTTGATCTGGCAAACAGAAGCGGAGGCTGTGGGACATCATTGTGTCTGCTGGCCACGGCGTCATGGTCGTCCATGCAGCCCGCCAGTTTCTGGATATGCCCTGGCGTTACAAATGGCATGTCGGCAAGCAGGATCAGCGCTGCGTCGACCGGGCGTTTCCTGATGTGGTTGATTGCTAATGCCAGAGATGCGCCTTGCCCAAGGGCGGCATTGTCATTTTCAACGGGCTCAATCCCTGCGTCCTTGTAAAGCCGAATGAGTTGGCTGTTGCCTGCGGGAACAATGGCGGTGGCGCTGTGAAACGGCAGTGTTGAAACCTGGGCTGCGCTGTGTGCGGCCAGCGGCTGACCGTCCAGGTCTGAAAGCAGTTTGTCATTCGTACCAAATCGCTGGGAGAAACCGCTGGCAAGAATCACAGCGGCGATGCGATCCAGGTTCACGCCTCGAGGTCCTTGTAGCAGCCCGCAATCTCAGCCAGCGTGGATACGGCCAGCATGGAGGCATCGCGTGTGCGCGGGATCAGGCCGATGGGCCCTTTGAGCCGACGCACGCCTTCCTTTGAGACACCGGCATCCCGCAGGGCCTCGCACCGTACCTGGTGTGTGCGGTGGCTGCCGACGGCACCAAGCCAGAAGGCAGGACCCTCAAGGGTTTGCTGCACGAGCGGGATTTCCCAGTCCTGGTCGTGGAACATCAGGGCGAAGGCGGTCCACTCATCGTCGGCCAGGTCAGGCAGAGATTGAGCAGTCGTCAATCGATCAAATGTCAGGCCGGACTGGGCCGCTCTGTCGAGAGTCACATCGTCCGGAGACTGAATGACGACCCTGAAGTCAGCCGCTGCGGCGAGTTTGCCCAGGGCAATCAGTTCTTCTCCGCGTCCGGCGATGCGCAGTCTGAGTTTGGGGACTATGCGCAGGTGAAGCGTATCGTCCGCCCAATGGGTTTCCTCCGGCATGTCGCTGCTCACTGAGATCCCGGCGTCTGACACCGTCAGGTTTACAGCTTTTCGTCCCTCCAATTGCGAGAGCGCAGAGTGGAGTGTGTCAGTGTCCGGTGACGGCACCACGATCATGCTGAGCTTGCCGCCGCAAGGCAGCCTTATGTCCAGAAATGGCGACCCTGCCCCGTAGGTCAGCAGGCGCGTTTTGCCATCCTTGATGGCCTGCTGTGCATTGAGGATCACATCTGCGTCCACGCACCCATTGGATACATAGCCCGCATGACCGCCGTTTTCGTCGACGCCCATCAGGGCGCCCGGTGCGCGCAGACCGCCGCCGACGGTTTCTGTCACGGCAACCAGTGCCGTCTGCCGGCCGGCTTTTTCTGCCTGTGCTAGAAAGCTGAAAACATCTTCTGAATGGGTATAGCTGGACATGGGCACCACGCGTGAAAACCGGTGTCAGCCTACCATGTTTCGCGGCTGCAATGCCAAAACCCCGTTGTGTTTCAGGCCTTTTTCCTTCCGCTTGATGCACCGACGGCCTGTGCGACGAACGCAGCGGATGTTGCTGCCAGCTCATCCAGCGCGTCGCGTTTTTCGCCGGCACGGGCACGGGTTGCCAGGTTCATCAACATGCCGCTTGCCAGACGGGCCAGAGATTGTGCGTGTGCTGCATCAAGCTGTGGCGCATAGGAATGGATGCCCTGGGTTAAAGCACCGTCGAGACCTTCAACAAATCCGCTCACGGCTTTTTTGATCTGTGTGTCAGATCCTACGTCGGCAATGGCGGTCGTGAAGACGAGACAGCCCAGTGCCTGCTTTCTGGATCCGAAATAAACATTGAGGGCGCCTTGATAGAACCCTTCAAGCGCGGACTGCAGGTCATCTGCCGCTGACAATGCAGGCAGTGCGTTGTCTGACATCTGCCCCACGAAACTCTGAAGGGCGGCGAGATACATTTGTGTCTTGTTGCCATAAGCGGCGTACAGGCTGGGCCGTGTCAGGCCGGTTGCGGCGGACAGATCATCCAGGGACGTCGCGGCAAACCCCCTGATCCAGAACTCCTTGAGAATCTTCTGAAGGACTTCCTCCTTGTCAAACTTGCGGGGGCGGCCTCGGGTCGGACGGACGGGCATTATGTACTAACTCGCATATAATTCTTGACGTGAGCGTTTTGCTAGTGATTATTATGCGGACTGGTACATAAATAACAAGCGGAACATCACGATGTTTGGTTTTGTGAAAGATGCCCGAAACATGATCGCCGACCTCAATCGCGTATCACCGTTCCTGCGCGTATGGGGGCCCGCGCTCAATATTCCCCATGTGGTTGGTGGAGTCGTTTTCATCAGCCGGATCGAGGCCGCGCTGGTCCTTGTGACCTGCGTGTTTTCCGTCGTCGTGGCGGCTCAAATCCACAAGAGATACCCGTTCAGTCGCCTCACAAGCCTCGTGCATGTGGTCTGGCTGCCGCTCTTTCCGATGCTGGTCGACGTGTTGATGACGGAAGGCGCCGTGGGCGCTTTTGGCATCTGGCTCGCCTATGTGGTCATCACCATGGCCATCAGTCTGGTTCTTGATGTGTGGAACATCGTTCTTGCCCTCTTCACCCGTAACAACGCTTTTGAAGGAGCGGAAGCATGACCCTTGTGCAAGACCCCGGACGGATTGCCAAACCTGTCTTGATTTCACGTTTTATCCGCTCTGGCTTGCGGGGCAATGCGCGGTCCCTCGCGCTGCGGCTGGGCCTCAAGAAACTCAGCAATGCTGTTCCGGATGACTGGAAGGTTCCTGACAGCGACATCGCCGTTCGTGCGATTGCAGCTGCTGAAGCTGTCTGTCCTGATTTCATCATCCGCCACTCCTACCGGACCTATTGCTTTGGTGCCCTGCTGGCGGCGCGCGACGGCCTGAAGCTTGATCGGGAAATCTTCTTTCTCGCGGCCATTCTTCATGACCTTGGCCTGTCCGAGAAACATGCCGACGATCCGGGCTCATTTGAGTGGGTCGGCGCAGGACTGGCGCATGACTTCTGTCTGCAGAATGGTCAGGCCGAAGAAAGGGCTGCGCTGGTGCATGACGCCATCGCTCAGCACACGTCAGCGGGAATCGCCAACAAGTGCCAGCCCGAGATAGCGATGGTGCATTTTGGTGCGGGACTTGATCTGTTCGGGATGCGTCTTGAAGAAATCCCGAGCGATGCACTTGCGGCCATTCTGGAGAAGTATTCACGGGACAACTTCAGATCCTGCTTCGCGCCGTGCCTTCAGCATCAGGCAGATACCAAACCCAGGAGCAGCATTGCGGGCCCCATGGCACTGGGCCTGTCGGACATGATTCAGGAAACGCTGGGCAATTCTTAGCTCGGTGGAAGCCCCTTGCCGAACACGTTGATCGCCTTGTTGAAGGGCGCCTGCCGGTCCGTGTCGTAGTTGGACGGCGCGAAGGACGCTGTGTCCCACAGGATGGACCCATCGGGCGGCAGAATATGCTTCAGCTTGTCCTGTGCATCTGCGGGAAGGTCTGACCATTCGCGCCGCAACTCTTCGAGGCACCACACCCGATAGCGGGATGATGGGACCTGCTTGTACTCACAACCCTGAATGGTCTGGTCGTAGCGCACCAGACCCTGTGTGACGGCATCAGCATTCTGGCGGAGTTGGGCCAGGTGGGTTTCGCCTGCTTCCACAAGAAGGGCTGCAAGTGGCGCATCTATTTCCTTGATGATGCCGGTGTCACCGGGCTGCGCCTTGGTATTCCACATGCGTGCGACCCACTCATACACGGCCGGAGCACGATTGCGCATGATCTCGGCGGGTGTCGGGTCCTGGCTGAAGTGCCGCAGCATCGGCGCCATCATGCCGAAGTCGGCAATGGTTGGCGTGGCGCCAAGGATGAATGGACGTTTTTCAAAGATGGCCTGCAACAGATCAAGCGCATTTAAGTAGGCGCCCTCCACGTGGTCCCAAGTCTTGTCTGTCACCCCATCTCCCAACACGAAATTGCCAAGCTGGCGACGGGTCAAAAATCGACGCGCGAGAAAGGCCGGCAAGGGTCGGGTGCCTTTGATGAGGTCTTCATACAGGGAGTGGGCGGCATATCGACGGTCGGCCTTGTAGCTCCAGCGGTAGTGCATGGCAGGACGCCACAGCCACTCGTCGGCGTAGTCGTCAATGAGCAGGGCGGCAAAGCGGAGGGTGGGGTCATCGGGGTAGATTGTCGGTTGACCCTGCTCTGCTTCCAGTGCGGCGAGGATGGGTGTGGAATCTGTCATCCACCGTCCGTCCGTATGCTGGACAACCGGCATCTGAACGACTCCGGCGCCTTCGATCAGCTTCCGCTCGTTTCCAACGGTCGGTGAATAGTCATAGGGAATGGACCGGTAGCGCAGATAGGTCTCTACCTTGCCGGTGTAGTAGGAAATCTTGCAGCCATAGACATGCATGGGTGGCTCCTGCTGATCCCTAGGCTGTCCGACTGCGCAGCATGCGCCATGCGCCGAAAACCGCGCCCGCAATCAGGCCGACCAAGACCAGAGCCACGATGGCGATCATCCAGCCATAGTGGTCCAGGACTTTGGATCCTGAGTTTATGGTGATCTGCTGAACCGTGTCGTAGCCAGCGGGCATCTTCAGAACACCCATCTCTTTCGAGTAGGCATCGAAGGACGCAAGCATGTCCTGCATGACTTCCGGCTGGGCCTCACTCAGGTCCGTGGTCTCGCCGGGATCATCTGCCATGTTGAACAGACGCCAGCGGCTGTCGCCGGCAGGCGGGTTGTTGCGGGTGATCTTGTAGTCGCCCTTGTAGAGGGCCGAGTTGCCGGACACCTCCAAAGCGCGAATGTCATTCTCACCGTACACGCTGTCGGTTGCTCCGGTCAGAACTGGCAGCAGACTGCGTCCAGTGAGAGGCACTGTGTCGTCGGCTGGTGAAGTTTTGGGTGCGCCGACAAGGTCCAGCAGTGTCGGCGTCAGGTCGGTCACCATGGCGGGGGAGTCAACGCGCATAGGGTCAACGCCCGGTCCGGAGATAATCAGCGGGACACGGATGCCGCCTTCTGTTGTGTAGAACTTGAAAAGGTCGCCGGGTGATGCTGCGGCGTTGGCCCATTCAGGTCCGATGAAGCCCCAGCTGCCGACTTCGCCGACTCCCTCGAGATTGATGTGATAGCCGTTGAAGTGCATCCAGATTGCAAGGATTGCGCTATCGTCACCCCGGTTTTGTTCCGGGCCATTGTCGGATGTCACCAGAAAGATCGTGTTGTCGAAGGTGCCCGCATCTTTGAGATGATCCATGAAACGACCGATGTGGAAGTCCATGGCTTCCAACATGCCGGCATTGACCTCCATGAGGGCAGCATAAAGGGTGCGATCCTCATCGCTCATGCTGTTCCAGTCGCGGCTGTTCGCGGGCATGGGTGCGATGGGTGCCCCTTCGCGGATCAGCCCAAGCTCCTGGGCGCGCTGGTAACGGGCTTCGCGCATGACGTGCCAACCCTCGTCGAACTTGCCTTTGTAGTTGGCCGTGAATTCAGCGGGCGCCTGCACAGGAATGTGGATGGCCTGGAACGGCAGATAGGCGAAGAACGGTTTGTCGGGATCAGTCGTGTCTAGATAGTCGATCATTTTGTCGACGAGATATTCCGAGGAGTAAAAATCCTCCGGGAGATCGTAGGGCTTGCCGTCTTCGTACCAGGGTGCCTCGTGGTAGAAAGGCATGAACGACTTGTCTTCCCAGTTGTCCGCACCGGATGCGGCCAAAGCAAGGGAGCGGTCGAACCCATGGTTCTGGGGCATCTCGTCTTCCGTGTCGCCCAAGTGCCACTTGCCGCTCATCAAGGTGCGATAGCCGACAGACCGCAGGCGGTCTGCGATGGTGAGCACGCCGGGCTCCAAAGACAGGGTGTAGCCCGGCTGGCCGCGGTGCTCGTCAGGGATCACTTCCGGGATGGTGGCGACGCCGGTCTTGTGATTGTCGATGCCGGTGAGAAGCATCGCGCGGGTGGGCGCGCACAGCGGTGATGTCCTGTACTGGGTGAACATCGCGCCGCTTTCGGCCAGAGCATCAATGTTGGGCGTGGCGGCTTCACCGCCGAAGGCACCGAAGTCCATCAGCGCTGCATCATCCACGAGAATTACAACAATGTTGGGCTGTTTTACCCTGGCTTCTGCGCTGGATTCTGCACTGGGTTCTGCGGTCGTCTCAGCAAGTGCTGGAGATAACCCGGAGCCTGAAGATATCAGGCTGATGCCCAAAGCGGCTGCCACAAGGGCGCGGGTCTTGGACCGTGGTTTTTGAGTTCCGGGGCGCATGGGACCAGGCTCCATCGTTGCTTTTCTAATTAATGACATGCGTTAATGGCATTTATACTGTCATTATAAGGCGCGTACGTCCAACGGAATCATAGGCTGGTGGGCTAAGCAGCACGTGCCACCCGTTAGGTCAGCACGCGCCGGGTCTGTTAGCGCCGCGCGAGGGTTCTGGCCCCGAAGACAAGCAAAATCACCAGCACAGCTTCAATGACAATGGGTATTTCCACGCCAGCTGGCGCACCATCCATGACAACACCAAGGATGCGACCAATCAGGGCAAGGCCATAGAGAAGGGCGGCGCCATAGATTGCACCGGTGCGGCCGGCAAAAAGGCCAAGGCCCGCAAAAGTAGCAGCTGCAAGGAAGAACGCGCCGATGTCAGCACGGAAGGTGTTCATGCCCAGCTCCGGCAGGGCGGTGCCGAGACCAAGCGTGACAGCTGAGGC
>JBCBUN010000066.1:0-7562 GCA_039818145.1 Pseudomonadota bacterium | reverse complement strand
GTAATGCCCAGATGCACCTGACCGGAGCCAAGGGCGCCTGCAATTTCACTGGCGGAGAGGAACGCCACATCCGCATTGGGCACGCCGCCAAGGCGGCCCACATATTCGCGGGATGAGCCGGACTTCTTGATCGGGCAGCCTGCCTGACCAAAAAACTCCATGGCCTTTTCCTGCAGACGTCCCTTTGAGGGCACTGCGATGATCAGGCGGTCTTCCGTCCCATTGCTCTTGTCTGTCGTGCTCATGAGCGTGCCTCCAGGCCAACCGCTGCCAGTAACCGTTCCGTACGGATGGCGCAGCCAACGGCGGGGACGTTGCGCGGGCTGCCGAGGCTCTTGAGCAGACCGTCATAGCGGCCGCCACCAGCCACCTGCCGTGAGGCGCCAAGCGCTTCAACGCGCAGCTCGAACACGAAGCCCGTGTAGTATTCTTCCTTGCGGCCGAAATCAGCATCAAAGGTGATGTCACTGCGATTGACGCCCTTGCCGCAGATGACGTCGATCCGTCGGGCGATGGACTCCAGTTCGTCATCCAGCGACACGCCGGCAGCCTTTGCTACATGGGCGATCTCGTCCACTGCTGTGGTACAGGGGGCGGAGATCGCCAGGAAGGCGCGGATCGCGTCTGCGGTTTCGCGCGACAGCTCAGCGCTGGCTGCTCCTGCGGCCTGCTCCAGAAACCGCTCAGAAATCTCCGTGACCGTTCGTCCGCCTACGGCTGAAATGCCCGCAAGTGCCAATACGTCCTGCACCACGTCGCGGGCACGTTCGGGTTCCATGACATCAAGTGCTGCCAGCAGCGCCTGATTGGTATTGGGCGTCACCGGCATGGATTCCGCGTCGGTGAGCCGTGTGAGGATTTCGTCAAAATAGGCCGGACGCCAGATGTGACGCTTCAAGCGTCCGCGCCAGCTTTGCGGCAGGTCCAGCTTGTCGACCAGCGCACCGAAGAGGCCCAGATCGCCCAGGGTCGTGCCGAATGACTTCAGGCCCGCACTCTGGATTGCATCAATGGCAATCGCCACGATCTCCGCATCTGCTTCCGGCGTGCTTGCGCCGCCGATATGTTCAACGCCGGCTTGCAGAAACTCCACAGGCTTGCCCGCACTCGGGGGCTGATAGCGATAGGCCGGGCCGTTGTAGCAAAGTTTGGCTTCGCTGCGTCCTTCAGGGTCGCGCTCCAGATACATGCGGCAGGTGGGGATCGTCAGATCCGGTCGCAGGCACCATTCTTCACCGCCGGGGTCCTGAAATACATAGGTCCGTTGGCGAATGTCTTCGCCAGAGCGATTAAGAAAGATGTCGGCTGGCTGCATGGTCGGTGGTTCGACGGGTACAAAGCCTGCCTGATTGAATACGGCTTTGACGCTTTGACCCTGTGCATCCAGCGCCTCCAGCGAGGCAGCGTCATAGCCGGATGCGGGACGCTCCGGGTCCGGACTTTCAATGATCGGTGACCCAGCAGCGCCCTCGCCCGACTTGCGCGAGACCGCATTGCGCTGCGCCCGGAGCAGACGTTCTGCATCCACCGGTTTGCCGTCGCGACGGGCAGCATCAATGACCGCAGGCCACCATTCCTGGGGAATGCTGTCGCGGCGGCGCCACTTACGGGCAAGATCGCCTCCATCGTCCTGGCCGAGGGCACGGGCGAAATCGGCGGGCTTGCCCCATTCAGAAATGATGGCAGCGAAACTGAGAGCGTCGTTTGTCATGGCTGTGCAATACATTGTGTCCTGTTTTCACGCAAGTCACAAATACATTGCGGCTAAAACATCCCGTTATCGGGACATTTTATCTCTTATTGAGCGATTTGGGCTGAGCGATAGTGGGAAAACAGGACACTCAAGCCTGCATGTGCGGCCTGGCCAGCATATCCTTCACAGCTTGAATGAGGCCATCGGCGGAGACGGACACCTGGGCAGGCTGGTCTTCGCGCCAGGTGGTGTTGTCCTCGATTTCCTTGGACAGCTCTGCCCCGAGCACGAGGTCCTTGAGGGTGATCTCGCCTTTTTCGAATTCATCCGACCCCTGAATGACGGCCACTGGCGCACCGCGCTTGTCTGCATATTTCAGCTGCGCCCGCATGCCGGCGCCGCCCAGATACAGTTCAGCGCGGATGCCCGCAGCGCGCAGATCGAAAACCATGCGCTGGTAATCGGCCATGCGGTCCTTGTCGAGCGGCAGCACCACGACCGGCGGTGTCAGTGACTTGGTCTTGTTGCGGCCAAGAACTTGCAATGCCGACAGCAGTCGATCCACACCGATGGAAACACCGGTTGCGGGAATGGGCGTGCCTTTGAAGCGGCTGACCAGATCATCATACCGGCCACCACCACCGATGGAGCCAAAGCGGATCGGGTTGCCCTTCTCGTCTTTGACGTCGAAGGTCAGCTCCGCCTCAAACACCGGACCGGTGTAGTAGCCAAGGCCACGCACCACAGCGGGATCAAACAGGATGCGGTCCGGCCCGTAGCCCGTTGCATCAAGGAGCGCTGCAATCTCTTCAAGCTCAGCCACACCGGCGAGGCCCGTTTCGCTGGTGCCTACAAGGCCGCGCAATGTGTCCAGTACTTTGGAGCGATCCTCATCGCCAGCGCCGACGAAGGCCAGAACCGTATCGGCCTGATCGCTGTTGAGGCCGGCGCCCTTGGTAAAGTCGCCGGAGTCGTCCTTGCGGCCTTCACCCAGCAAGAGCTTCACGCCCTCTGCGCCCAGCCGGTCGAGCTTGTCGATGGCGCGCAGCACGGTCATGCGCTGGAGCGCGCCTTCCTCGCCAGCAGGGACGCCGATCGTCTCAAGTACCCCATCGAGAATCTTGCGGTTGTTGACGCGCACTACATAGTCGCCGCGCGGAATGCCCACGGCCTCAAGCGCATCGGACACCATGGCGCACAATTCCGCGTCCGCAGCCATTTCCGGGGCGCCGACACTGTCTGCATCACACTGGGTAAACTCACGGAAGCGACCGGGACCGGGCTTTTCGTTGCGCCAGACCTGGCCCGTCTGATACCGGCGGAACGGCTTTGGCACGGTCTCGTAGTTTTCAGCCACCATGCGTGCCAGCGGCGCGGTCAGGTCGTAGCGTAGAGACAACCACTGATCGTCATCATCCTGAAAGCTGAAGACGCCTTCGTTGGGACGGTCAGCGTCCGGCAGGAACTTGCCCAGGGCATCCGCATATTCAAAGGCGGATGTTTCCAGCGGATCAAACCCGTAGGACTCGTAGACCTTCATGATGGTCGCGAGCATGGCCCGACGGGCCGCCACATCATCGGCGCGCAAATCGCGCAGGCCTTTGGGAAGGCGTGCCTTGGGGCGGAACTGCTTTTGCTTCTTGGCCACTTTGAAATTTTTTCCGGCTGGTAAGGGGTTGGGCGCTTTACCTAGCGCAGGGGCCCATGGCCCCGCAAGCAGGCGCTTTTCAAAGGATTTTCACCACTCAAGGCATTAACCGGCAGGTCACCAAGGCTAACGGTGCCTTAATCCCGCCACCAATCATTTACTCCGTGTTTACCATCAATGTTCATGTTTGATTCACGGATTCGCGCACGAGCGCCTGTCCGACCCTAAAAACATGAGGCCTGCAGGCGGTTTATGCGCTCCCAGCACAGTTCAGTACCCGTGATTCCCCGCAAGGTTGCCCCCAAGGGCGCCCCAAAGCTTGCTAAAGGCAGTCTCGTGCCCAAACGGCCGGATATGTCCGGTGACGCCAGCCATCTGGCCATTGCACCGGTGGATGTCCCGGCGCGCCGCGAGAGTGTCGGGGTCATCAGCGACAATGCCGTCATTGCCCGTCAGGTTGCTGATGCTCTGGACGTGCGCCGCACAAAGCCGGTCGATCTTATCCACAGCCGCCCAGGCGCGGGCCTTGATCAACTGCTGGTGCCCGGTCTCACAGCCATTGTTGTTGAATTGGAAGCCAGTGACGCGGGCATTGGCCGCTTGAAGCGCATTTGCGCTGTCGGCCCCGATGCACCTGTCATTGTTTTGATGCGGCAACTCGATGACGCCGCCGAGCTATCGGCCATTGAAGCTGGCGCTGACGAGGTCGTTGATCTCACACCGGCAGGCGACTTTAACGGTGCGGATCTGTCGAATGCTGTTGCCCGCGCGCTTGCGCGCCACGCCAAGTTGGCCCGTCCCCAATCGACGACAGGTAGCAGTGAGACAGCCCGGCAGCCGCTTCACGCCCCTGCTCCGCTGGTGCTGGTGCAGGAAGCGCCTGATGCCATGGTGGTTCTGGACCGGCATGGCGCTGTGGCCTTCGTTAATCCGGCTGCGGAGGAATTGCTGGGCCGGGCCGCCGACACGCTGATGGGCAAGCGGTTTGACCTTGAAATCGGCAAGGGTGGGGAAATCACCATTGTGCAGCCGGGCGGCGAAACCCGCGTGGCTGAAGTCGATGTTGTGGAGACAGAACGCGGCGGCGTCCCCGCCCGCGTTGCCAGCTTCACTGACATTACCGTGCGCCGGAAACTTGAGACCGCCCTCAAGAGCGCCCAGAGCGGGCGCGATGCAGCGCTCAAGCGCTCCGGTCGCTTCTTCTCGCGGGTCAGTCATGACCTACGCACACCGTTGACGCATATCGTCGGCTTTGCTGACCTGCTGCAGCACGACAAGCTGAATGACCCGGTTCGCCAGGCAGAATACGCAGCCTCCATTTCAGACGCCGGTCGCGCCATGCTGGACATGGTGGAAGATCTGCTCAGCGTGGTGGATGCAAATGGTGCCAGCAATCCAGAGCCGTGTGACCTGGTTAAGCTGGTGCGTAACACCGCTCATTTCCTGCAACGTGAAAGTGACGGCAGTGGACCGGACGTGGCCGTCGACGCACCGCAGACACCGCTTGTGGCACGCATTGATCTCGCCAAGCTTCAACGCGCCTTATATCGGCTCGTAGCAGGCATCGGGCGGGATGCGGCCGATGGCAGTGTGATGCGTCTGTCTCTTCGCCAGACCGGCAAACAGGCACGGCTGACGGTGCGGATTGATGGCACATCCGGCAAGCCGGTGGCCCTGCCTTCGAGCCTTGAAGATTCAGACCCGCTGGTGACACCAGCCGACGCGCGCACGGGGTTTGCCGCTGAACTTCTGCGCGAAGCCCTTGATGCCCATGGAGGCGCGCTTCAACTGGCGCGCGATGGCGGCAGCGTGGTTGCGGCCGTGATCACACTGCCGCTCAAAGACTAGATTCTGGAGAAAAGTCCGCAGCGCTTATGCAAACAGGGCGTCGATGTCGTCCTGTGAGGCATGGCCGTTGTGCTCTTCAAGAGCCGGGCCGTTCAGCAGGGCCGCGTCCCCCTCAACTTCCTGAGGCGCGGGCGCGAAGGATGCCAGATCATTTGCACCCCCCCAGATTTCCATCATCCGGCTGACGCGTTCATCGATGAACTGCAACGCATTCACCACCTTGGTGATGCGCTGGCCGGTGATGTCCTGGAAGTTACAGGCTTCGAATATGTTCACGACCTGCTCGGCAATTTCTTCGGCCTGATTGCGGCCAATGTCGTCAATCGCTGATGCACCCAGATGGGCGGCCGCTGAATCGATTTTTTCGGACGCGGTCAGAATGGTGTCCGTTGCCTGCTCGGTTGCATTTACAACCGCATCAAGCTCACTGCCGGCTTCCTTGAACCGGGCGGCGGATGGACCATCGTAATGGAGCGCAGACAGTTCCTGCTTCGTGCGTTCAATCGCACCGGACAGTTCTGCCAGTTCGGCCTGAAGCTTTGCAGCCTCCGCCACACGATCGCGCAGGGACGCAAGTTCTTCGATGCTCAGATCAACGTCCCGCTCAATTGCATCCAGGTCAGATGCTGCCGACGCTGAGGCAGCCCCAGCGCCCGGCACAGATACGGGCACAGGCACAACGGCCGCCACCGCAGGCGTCACATCCTCGACGGCAGGCTCGTCGTAGCCCATCATCACTTCAATTCGAAAGCGCTTTGCCTGAGACAACTGCGCACCTCCCCGCGGCCTAAATTCAGGGTGAGCCTAGCCTTTGCCGAGTTAAAAATGCCTTTAAGCTCTCCTATTGGTTGCACGCCCCCGGAGCTCCACACCCATGCCTGCTGACATAAAAAGCCGCGGAAAGCTGCCACTCGCACGCGGGTTCTCCGGGATGCCTGCCCCCTTATTTGGCGCTGCACTGGGCCTGACGGGTCTGTCGCTGGCCTGGCAGCGGGCGGACGGCATAGGGTTTTTCCCTGCGTATGGGGTGTCCAGTGTGCTGCTCACACTTGCCGGAATGGTCAGCTTGCTGATCTTTGCCGGCTACAGCCTGAAGCTCACCAGACAGCCGGATGCGGTGCAGGAAGACATGCAGCATCCCGCCCGCGTCACGTCATTGGGGGCGGCACCGATGACTCTCATGTTGCTGCCCGCCGGCATGCTCCCCTATCTGTCCCAACAGCATGACGCGCTGGCTTTCGTATGGCTCGTCGGTGCATTTGCGCATCTTGGTCTGGCGGGCTGGCTGCTTGCACGCTGGACGCGTGTTCGGCCCACCCTTTCTGACGTGACGCCGGCGTGGTTCGTTCCTTTGGTCGGCATGGCCGTTGCGGCCAGTGCGGGCGGTGATCTTGGCTACACGGCTTTGGCCACCGGCATCACACTCGCCGGCACCTTTGCATGGATCGCCATGTTGCCTTTTGTGATCTGGCGGCTTGTGGCCGGCCCGGCTCTGCCTGATGCCGTTGTTCCGACAATTTTTGTTCTGGTGGCACCGCCCGCGCTTGTAGCCCTGGGCCTTGGGTCCCTTACAGACCCCACCGGCGACACCGTCAGACTGGCGGCTCTTTTCTTTTACGTGTCATGCGCATTTCTTGTGCCGGTGACCGTGGTCATCATCCCACGGGCCAAAGACATCAGCGCGCTGGGTTACACCCATGGCTGGTGGAGTGCGACATTCCCTCTTGCCGCGCTGGCCAGCGCAGGCTTGCAAACGCAGGCGATGCTACCGACAGCACTCCATAACGCCATGGCTGCCGCCGGCCTCGCGCTGGTCACGCTGGTCACAGCCACCGTCGCCCTGGCATCGCTCCGATCAGTTATTCAGCGGCCCTAGCCGCGGGCACCATTGCGCCCATGCGACCTGCCACTTCGAAAAACTCATTGACTGTTTCGTTGATGATGTCGGCGGACGACTTGATCTCGTCAATCAGGCCTGCCGTCTGGCCGGCAAGGCCCACACTGGCTTCCATGTCGCCACCGAAATAGAGGTCCTGAATGCGCGCAAAGGTATCGGCAGGCATCAGGCCCTGCTCGTAAATGGCGTCGGTGTTCTTGGTTTTCAGCGCCCGGATGCAGGGGCTGGCTTTCTTGTTCAGCACATAGGTGCCAGTCGTCGGCGCATCGACGATCGCATTCTTGTAGTTGGCATGAACCGGGCTTTCCGCCGCACTTACAAACCGCGTTCCCATCTGTACGGCTTCAGCGCCCAGGGCAAAGGCGGCGGCCATCCCGTGACCGTTGCAGATACCGCCTGCGGCCACCATGGGAATGTCCGACCGCTGACGAATGGCCTGCAACAGAACAAGCGACGACACTTCTTCCGGATTTTTG
>JBCBUN010000065.1:0-7703 GCA_039818145.1 Pseudomonadota bacterium | reverse complement strand
ATCAGGGCCGCCAGGAAGGCATGAACCAGTGGAAGTCAGCGCACGCTGCCCCCACCGACAAGCGCACGCTTGAAGAAGCGATGGACGGGGCGGATGCGTTCTTCGGCGTGTCCGTCAAAGGTGCGCTGACGCCGGACATGGTTGCCTCCATGGCGCCGAGCCCGATCATTTTTGCCATGGCCAACCCGGACCCGGAGATCACGCCGGAAGAGGCTCATGAAGTACGCGATGACGTCATCATGGCGACGGGCCGCTCGGACTATCCCAACCAGGTGAACAACGTCCTCGGCTTCCCCTACATCTTCCGCGGGGCGCTTGATGTGCGGGCAACCACCATCAATGACGCCATGAAGATTGCAGCGGCTGAAGCCCTGGCGACCCTGGCGCGCGAAGATGTGCCGGACGAAGTGGCTGCGGCCTATCACGGCATGCGGCCGCGATACGGCAAGGACTACATCATTCCCGTGCCGTTTGATCCGCGCCTCATCACGACAGTGCCGACAGCTGTTGCAAAAGCGGCCATGGAGTCCGGCGTCGCACAGCGTCCGATCATCGACATGGAAAGCTACATCCATGAGCTGACAGTGCGCCTTGACCCGACGGCGGCGTCGCTTGGCTTCATCGTCGAACGTGTACGCCGCGAACCAAAGCGCGTTGTCTTTGCAGAAGGCGAAGAAAGCAAGGTCGTACGGGCCGCCATCGCCTTCCGCGATCAGGGCCTGGGCACACCCATCCTGCTGGGACGCGAAGAAATCGTCCGTGGGCAGATGAAAGATGTCGGGCTTGAGGATGAAACAGGCATCGAGATCATCAACCAGCGCACATCAGATGCCGCACCTGACTACGCGGATGCGCTCTATGAGAAGTTGCAGCGGCGTGGCTACCTCGCGCGTGACTGTACGCGCATGGTGTTCAATGACCGCAACATCTTTGCAGCCTCCATGGTCTCTGCCGGTGATGCGGACGCACTCATCACGGGTGTGACGCGCTCCTACTCCGTTGCGCTTGGTGATGTGCGTCGTGTCATTGATGATGCACCGGGCAAACGCGCCATGGGCATGTCCATGGTGGTTGCGCGCGGGCGTACGGTGCTGGTGGCGGACACCAACGTGCATGACATGCCAACCGCTCAGGAACTTGCCGACATTGCCATCGAAAGCGCGGACGTGGCCCGCCGTCTTGGCTATGAGCCGCGCGTGGCGCTTCTGGCTTACTCCACTTTCGGCCACCCGATGGGCGAGCGTTCCGAGCGCGTGCGCGAAGCGGTGGAAATTCTTGATCAGAAGCAGCGCGACTTTGAGTATGACGGTGAAATGTCGGCGGACGTCGCACTCAACCGCGATGCCATGAGCATGTATCCGTTCTGCCGGTTGACCGAGCCAGCAAATGTGCTGGTGATGCCCGCCATTCACTCCGCATCGATTTCTACAAAGATGCTGTCGGAGCTGGGCGGCGCATCGATCATCGGGCCGCTGCTGGTGGGACTTGAAAAGTCCGTACAGATCGCACCCATGGGCGCTGCTGTGTCCGATCTCGTCAACCTCGCGGCCATCGCCGCCTACGGGCTCGACACTTAAAGCGGCAGTCTCCATGGGAGGAGGGTCAGCACCTTCACCTCTGGTCGGTTGAAGGCTGCCGGAGTGCGACTACGGGCAGGAATTGTCCGGTGCGAGACGCGACGGATGGCGCGATCTTTCAATATCTGAGTGGCCGAAGTCGGCACCCTATCGGGATCATTATTCTCAGGAGCACCCGATGCACAGCCCGTCTCGCCATCTTGACCGCACCACCGCGCTCTTTCTCGTTCTTCATATCGTCGTCATGTTTGCAGGATTTTCCATTCTTGGACCTGCCTTCGATTTTCCCGAGGTGTTGCGATACCCCGCGGCTGAACGCTTTGCCCTGTTCTCAGCCAATTCGGACGTGATCCGCCCGACCTACTGGGCGCTCACCATGACCGGTCTGACACAAATCCTGCTTTCGGTGCTTCTGCATGAACTGCTGCAACCGCATGACCCGACCCGAGCACTTCTCCTGCTTGTATTTGGAACTCTGGCAGGGCTCTGTCAGGCCTTGGGTTTCGGGCGATGGGTTATTCTCATTCCGTGGCTGGTTGCAGAGGCGGCGGACCCGGACAAGGCCGCAATGGCCGCCATGTTGGAAGGGGCCTTCAACCGCTATGCGGGCATGTTGGTGGGAGAGCACATTGCCAATTTGTGCTGGGCGGTCTGGCTTGCAGCCACCAGCCTGATCCTGCGCAAACTGCCCGGCCTGAGCGCCGGATTCGGATGGTGCGGTCTGGGGCTTTCAGCCTTGATGCTGCTGCTTGCCGGCGAGCAGATTGGTGTTTCCGGAGACGTGCTTGATGTGCTGGTGGCATTTGGCTTTCCGCTGCTGGGAGCCTGGCATATTCTGCTGGCAATCATGCTGTGGCGCCGTAACGATGCTGCGAGCTTTCCAAGGATGAGTCCCTACGTGGCCAGCACCGGCGTCCTGCTTTTTGCGGGCATGACGGTCCCGGCCATTCTGTGACCTCCTTGGGGAAACGACTTTATTGAGCAGGCCGGGGTCAGCATGGGCTGATGGCTAAATTCACACATACGGGCCTCGTAAGGCTTCTGATCGGGGTTCTTGAACACCAGATGCCTGATCTGGTGGTTGATCTGGTGAGGCCAGACCCCTTTGATCAGGCGACATCGGATGATGATCTCAAACGGCAGCTGATCCAGCGTGTTGTGCATGACCATGGCACCGGTCTGTTGCTGGACGTTGGGCAGCACCTGAGCCTGGCAGATGAAACCCCCACCCTGGCAATCTTGACGCAACCGCAGCACGCGGCAACGCTGGCTGACAAATGGATGCGGCTGGAGCGCTACTACCACCATGCGCACCGTACACGGATTATCTGTGACGGGAACACTGCATGGAATTGTACGCGCGAGAGTGAGAGTGCCAAGGCGCCGACGACCGCCGGAGAAAACTGCCTTATCGCGGGTGTGCTGGTGGGCCTTGCCGGTTTGATTGGCCTGCAGGACGTATGCTTGGACGTCGATGGCAAGACCCACAAGCCCGAGACGCTTCGTCAGTTAAACCTGCCCGGCAACCAAACTCTGTCGCAATTCCGGATCCGCTGGAACAGCAGCAAGTATCGCGCGCGGCCGCTTCAGGATGCGGCCATGACCGTTCCGTTCAGTGACCGCCTGACTGATGTGCTGGCTGCTGACATCGGGCGCAGCTGGAAAGTCGCTGACGCCGCACACTGCATGGCCCTGTCGCCGCGCACCTTGCAACGGCGGCTCCTGGCGGAACACCGGACATTCTCGACCGTGCTCAGGCGGGCGCGGATGCGTGTAGCGACCCGTCACCTGACGCTTACGAAAACAGGCTTGGCGGAAATCGGCTACTGTTGCGGCTACGCGGACCAAGCGCATTTCCAGCGGGATTTCCTGCGCTCTGCGAATGTGACACCTCAAGCATTCCGGCATATGTCGCAGACAACACCCGGCTGACACGCCGTGAATTGCGAGTGTCGAGTGGCTATTGGCCCTCAACTTCGCGGCGTAGGGCCTCGTTCATTCTCTCGTAGCCTTCCGTCAGAACCGGCACCGGCAAATCCGCAAAGCCAATGAACAGACCGTTGAAGACCTCAGTGTGTGACAGATGGGTATTGCCGTCGTCACGCAGCTCAAGATCGAAGCGATGTTCCCCGGCAAAGATGCCGTTGATCCCCCCGCCCCAGACCAAAGACTGACAGGGCTCTGCCTCGAGCAACCGGACGTGCGGGACATCCACCACCACGCCATCCGGACGCGAAACACGCACTTCCAGACTTTCTCCGACGACGCCGCTGCCTGCCACACGCACGTGATAGGGATTCCAAAGCGGGTAGTTCTCAAAGTCCGCCAGCGTTGCATAGACCGTGCAAGGCGGCGCATCGATATCAATGCTCGTATCGATTTCCTTCAGCGTCGTGCATGCCGTCAAAAGGCCGGCAAGTGATATGGACGTGATGCATAAGCGAGGGGACATGGCAGCTCCAGACAGCTTGATCAGATAGAGAGGGGATATGCCCTCAGACTGCCTGAAGCTGCTGGATGACTATTGAAGCATTACGCCATTGTCGTCCTCCGGCATGGTGTGCTGATGGGAGGAGAGGCTCTGGCGTTCCACGTGGCCGGTACTCAGCTGGGCCCTCGGGCTTGACCGGCGGGTCTATGAGACGTGCGGTTAGCGGGATCGCTCACGCGCCCTAAGCCGAACCGCCCTTTTCGTCGCGCATGTCGCCCTTGCCGAACTTGTCGCGGTAGCGGTCATTGATCTGGTTGGCGGGGAAAATGATTAGGACGTCTGTAGTGCCGAACTGCTCGTCAACCACCGCACCGTCACCAATGGTGGCACCGGCCCTCAGATAGCCCTTGATGAGGGGCGGCAGGGCGCGCAGGCCCTTCTTGGCGTCCACGTCGTCCTTGGCAATGCGGTTCATCTCCACAAAGAGCTCATCGCGGGCACGGACGGGTGTGCTGGTTTCAACATCACCGCGGCAGTAGTGGTGCATGAAGGACAGGGGCAATGCCAGCTCGTCCGGGTTGGTGCCCTCAAGGCTTGCACAGCCAAACATGATGTCGAGTTCGTAGTGCACCAGATAGCTGACAATGGCATGCCACATCAGCTCAAGGGTCGGGCGCGAGCGATGGTCAATGTGCACGCAGGAGCGGCCAAGCTCGAGAAAACGCGTTTCGGGTCCCGCCGCTTTCACCCAGGGCTCGATGTCGAACTCGTTGGCGGTGTAGAAGCCGCCGCGCGCTTCGGCCACTTCCTGACGCATCAACCGGTATGTGCCGACGATGGCATCCTCCGGCACGCCGCGACCGGTGTAGTCATCGGGGATGCGGGAATGGTCGATCACCAGCAGGTGGTCGGCGAAGCCATCAAAATCGTCGAAGTCACGGCGCTCAGCGGCCATGCGCGGGCTCGCCTGGGCCGACATCTCTTCATAGAAGACCTGATAGCGCAAGCGCTGGGCCGCGCGAACTTCTGCTTCTGTTTCCGCCACGCGCACTTCGAGCGACTTGCGGCGAGCCAGAGGACGCGGCGGCGGGCCATACTTGCCTGAATAGCGCGCCGCACGATTGACGGGCTTGTTGGAGAGCTTTGCAAAAGCCGGGTTCTGGGAGGGCCGCATGTGGCGCGGCTCAAAGCCCCAGAAGACACGGCGAGTCTTGGGCGTACGCGCGTGCTGCGACATACCAAGGTGATGGCCGTAGCGGCTGCGTGCAACGAAGCCACGGGTCAGCCGCAGCAGCCTCCGGGTCCGCATGCGGCGACGGCGTGTGTAGCGGGAGCGCAGGGCTTTGACGGCACCAAATCCTCGGCGCAGTCCGGCCACGGCAAGCTGCTTGAACAAACCCGGTACTCCCTGTTGCGCCCGGAGGTGATTATTCCCGCCGGTGCTGCTGTCTGCTTGTCAGCAGATTTGGGGCTGTTGTCCAGCCCTATTAGCCTATGTGGGCGCATGGCAGCGACACCACACCATTCAATATTTGAAGCCGGTGATGGCATTGCCACCGCAATGTGACGCCACAGTGTCATTCTGACCGGCAGGATTGCCCGCCAAATCAACACGACAATTCTATCACTGTTGGCATCCGGGGCCTAACAGATTGAATTCATTATCAGTTTTGTGGGGATTTGCGCAGGCTGCGGGTAAAGGGTTGCAGGTGTCAAAGCTACGCAAAAAGCGCTGTCAGCCGGCTTTTGGCAGGGTTTCGTCGGTGGTGACGTCCACCGCCTCAAGATTGATCAAGATATCGCGAAGGGCTTCGGGCTCGACAGGCTTGGACAGATAATCGTCCATGCCCGCATCCAGACATCTCTGGCGGTCTTCCGAATAGGCGTTCGCCGTCAGCGCCACCACATGCACCCCATGACCATGATCGCGCAGGGCACGGGTTGCCTCGACGCCGTCCATCTCCGGCATGTGCATGTCCATGAGAACAATGTCGAACCGGGCCTGTGTGTTGAGCGCCTCAACGGCCTCCCGTCCATTGATGACGCGGATGACTTCATGGCCGTCGCGTTCTAGAACGCTCACCGTGAGCAATGCGTTCACGTCGTTGTCTTCGGCCAGCAGGACCCGGCGCCCGGTCGGCTCATCGCTGCCGGCGGCACCATCGGGAACATGTATGTCCGGGTCGGCATCGGTGGCGATATCGGACCCGTCGTACTCGTCAGCGCCGTCGCCAAGGCTCGCGTCATCACGGATGACAGCTATCAGTGTCTGGCGGCGCGCGGGCAGCAAAACATATCCATCCGCCGGGAAGGCTGATCGCGTCATTACTTCCAACGCCTGCGCCCGGTCGCCTGCCAGAGACGCTGCAAGAATGCGCAGGCTCGGATTGGCTCCACGCAACGTCTCGACACCGTCTTCGGTCAAGAGTGCTGCATCAGCAATCAGAACGTCGGACTTTGCGACCTGGTCGCGGATCGGGTGGGAGTCCGTGACCATGTTCGGCGTACCGCCATGGTGACGGATGACTTCGGCAACAGCTTCCGCCTCGTGACCTTCAATGGCCACAGCGCAGGTTGTGTTGGCGAGACTTGTGTCATCCCCAAGTGGATCTGCGTCAGCAATCGGCATGGGGATGGACACCGAGAAGGTGGTGCCGCGGCCCGGGGCGCTTTCGAGAGCAATGGTCCCATTCATTGTGCTGATGAGGCGCCGCGAAATTGCAAGGCCGAGCCCGGTGCCGCCCCGGCGCTGGGCAGCCGCTGCCCTCGCCTGCTGGAATTCTTCAAACACAATGCGCTGGTCTTCTTTACCCATACCGATGCCGGTATCGATGACCTGCGCCTCCAGAATGGCTGTCCCGTCATCCCCTGCTGTTGACTGCCCGCGTCGCAGCACGAGTGTGACGCCCCCCTTGTCGGTAAACTTGATGGCGTTGCCGACGAGGTTTGCAAATACCTGATGGAGGCGGCCCTGATCGCCGACCACCTGTGTCGGCAAGGTGGGGTCCAGAACCGTGGACAGGCTGATGCCGCGCTGCTGGGCGCGCGGCGCAAGAAGCTCTGCAAGTCCCTGCGCCATTTCCTCCAGGGAGAAGGGATGTTGCTCCAGCTCCAGATGGCCTGCTTCGACTTTCGAGAAATCAAGAATGTCGTCGATTAGGCGGAGCAAGGCACGACCTGAGCGCCGCACGGCCTGCACGTAGTTGGCCTGCTCCGGTGACAGCGTGGTCTCGCTCAGCAAAGCCGAAATGCCAATGATGCCGTTCATGGGCGTCCGGATTTCATGGCTGATGGTTGCCAGGAAAGCGGACTTGGCCTGATTGGCCTGCTCGGCTTCGTCGCGGGCGCGGGCAAGGTCGCGTTCGGTGTTCTTGCGCTCGGTAATGTCACGGCCCGCGCACTGGATTTCCACCAGGCGACCGTCGTCATCGCGGATCGGCAGTTCTTCCCAGCCAATCCACCGCCAGCCGCCAACCGTCTTGATGCGTTGGTCAGTTCGGATGCGGAACTTTTGAGCGCCGGCGGTCCCCGGCGCAGCCTCGACGGTGGGTGCCTTTCCCAGCAGCCCTTCGCCGGTGCTTGCGTCCACATGGGGCACAAAGGGGCGGCCAAGTACCTGTTCGCGGCTCACCCCAAAGGTGGCGCAGAACACGTCGTTGACGAAGGTGAGTTGGCCACGGGTGTTGCGGCGGAAG
>JBCBUN010000064.1:0-7719 GCA_039818145.1 Pseudomonadota bacterium | reverse complement strand
GCTTTGCCCATAGGCACAGGGTAAGCTATTTCAGCCCTGTGACCGATCCCAATCCACAGACCCCGTTCGATACGACCCTGATCCGCCAGCGGCGCAACCGCGCGGCGGCCGGCTATAGCGAATTCGATTTCCTCAAGACGCTTGTGGCCGCCCAGATCGCCGAACGACTTTTGGATTCAAACCGGGCGTTTGAAACCGGCGTCGACATCGGCAGCCACCATGGCCAGGTGCGCGCGCCGTTGATCGCATCGGGCCGGCTCAATCACCTTATCCACACAGACAGTTCCCCAGCCATGCTGCGGCATGCCCATGGGCCAAGGCTGGTCATGGATGATGAGCGGCTGTCATTCGCAAATGGCAGCGTTGACTTCATCACCAGCGCGCTGGTGCTCCACCGCCTCAATGATCTGCCCGGGGCACTCATTCAGATTCGCCGGTCGCTGAGACCGGACGGCCTTTTCATTGGTGCCATGTTTGGCGGCGAGACCCTGACAGAACTGCGCACTGCCTTTTCAGAAGCCGAATCGGAAATGGAGGGCGGCATAAGCCCCCGGGTCGCGCCCTTCGCCGACGTGCGGGATATGGGTGGCCTGATGCAGCGCGCGGGATTTGCCCTGCCGGTCGTTGACGCAGACCGTCATACAGTCACCTATGAGAGTCCGTTTGCCCTGCTCCGCGACCTGCGCGGCATGGGAGAGACAAACGCCCTCAATGCCCGGCGGCGACAGCCGTTGCGCCGCGCGACACTGATGCGGATGGCCGAGATTTACGCACAAAGATACGCAACGCCGGAAGGACGCGTGTCAGCAACATTTCAGATTGTGTATCTGGCGGGCTGGGCCCCGGACGATAGCCAGCAAAAGCCCCTGAGGCCGGGAAGCGCGAAACAACGCCTTGCAGATGCATTGAACACAGAAGAAATCAGCGCCGGCGAGAAGCCGGGCCACTAGGCCAGAACAAACGGCACGCCGCGCGGCTTAACTGAAACCGTCGGTCACAGTGCCAAACAGGCCGACAACGTCCAAACCAAGCGTGTTGACCGCTGTGATGATTGCAACAGCAATGCCGCCGGCAATCAGCGCATATTCAATGGCCGTTGCACCGCTTTCGTCTGCCATAAGGCTTTTAGTCAGAAATTCTTTCATCCTAAAAAGTCTCTCACTAGGGCGACCAGCGGAACATCCGCAGGCGGCATGTCATAGTCTCTCATGCGCACAGGCCGGACCCACTCCAGCGCTTCGTGCTCAACCGCCGTGACCGTTCCCGACCATTTGCGGCATACAAACAGCGGCATCAACAAATGCCACTCATCCTCACCGGCGTCGCCGGAATATGTGTGACTGGCGAATGTCAAAGGCGCCAGACAGGCGGCCGTCACGTCGATGGCCAGTTCTTCTTTCAGCTCACGAATGAGCGATTGTTCTGGCGTCTCTCCTGCTTCCACCTTGCCGCCGGGAAACTCCCAGAGCCCGGCCATTGCCTTGTTTTTCGGCCGTTTGGCCAGCAATACCCGGCCATCCACATCAACAAGAGCGCAGGCCGCAACAAGAACAATCCGCATAAAAAACGCCAATCATTTGCAACGCAGTCTGGCACCACGCCGTTAAGAGAACATGAGGACAATACTACACACACGGCATAACGGGCCGCACATGGGCGGCAGCGTTAATGATTGCTTACCGGAAAAGGCAAACGGCCTAGCTGCGATAATCCGCGTTGATGGAGATATATCCATGGGTCAGATCGCACGTATAAACCGTGGCCTCGCCCTGTCCGACACCCACATCAATATCGATGGAAATGTCCTGGCCCTTTAGGTGCTTGGCGACCGGCGCCTCGTTGTAGCCTTCAACAGCACGCCCGGCCTTGGCGACTTCCACACCGCCGAACCCGATAGAGAGCTTGTCGCGGTCCGCAGGTTCACCGGCCTTGCCGACAGCCATGACCACTCGTCCCCAATTCGCATCCTGACCGGCAATGGCGGTCTTCACCAAGGGTGAGTTGGCCACCGCCATCGCAATGCGGCGGGCCGAGTTGTGGCTCTCGCCACCCTTCACCGTAATCGAAATGAACTTGGTCGCCCCCTCGCCATCACGCACCACCTGCATGGCAAGGTCATGCATGACCTCGGAAAGCGCCTGACGGAAGGCCCGCAATTTCGGATCACCGGGCCGGGTAATCTGCGCGTAGGGCGCCTTGCCCCCATCAGGACCGCGCCCGGTTGCAAACAACAGCACAGTATCGCTCGTGGACGTGTCGCTATCCACCGTAATGGCATTGAAGCTGTCACGCAGATTGAGATCCAGCAGGGCACCAAGTGTGCGCTGGGAAATCCACGCGTTGGTAAAAATGTAGGACAGCATGGTCGCCAGATCGGGCGCGATCATGCCGGAGCCTTTGGCAATGCCGCTGATGACCACCGGGCTGCCATCAATCTCCACATTCCGCGACGCTGCTTTAGGAAACGTATCCGTGGTCATGATTGACCGGGCGGCCATTTCAAAACCGCCGGGCTTGAGTGCATCAAACGCAGCCGGCAGCGCCCCGGTGATTTTGTCATTCGGCATTGTTTCACCGATGACACCGGTGGAGCCGATGAACACATCTTTCTGACGAACGCCCGCAAGCTTCGCAGCCGCTGCAGCAGTAACCTTCACGGTTTCCATTCCCGCCCGGCCGGTAAACGCATTTGCATTGCCCGACGTGGAAACCAGAACGCGCCCCTCGCCGCTCTCAAGGTTTGTCCGGCACCAGTCCACAGGCGCAGAGGCCGTGCGCGAGCGTGTCAGCGCGCCCGCCACGGTGGTGCCTGGCGCCATGACAGCGAGAAGCAAGTCCTCTCGGGCTTTGTATTTGATCTCCGCGCGCGACGTCGCCATCTCGAGGCCCGGTACCTCCGCGACTTCGGGGAAGTGCGCAGGGGCCAAGGGCGAAACAGGAAGACCTGACTTGTTCTTGGCCTTGGCCGATGCTTTGCGTTTTCCAGATACAGGCTTGGCCACAGCCGCCTTTTTGCTACTGGCTGCTTTGGAAACAGCCTTCGGCCTCGACTTCAGAACCTTGCGGCGTTTGGTCGTTGAAGATGACTTCTTGGCTTTTGAACCGGTTGACCGAGATTTGATCGCCATTGTGCCCGCCGCGCTGGAAAGTGTGCCTGTGGGTTCTCTAACCGGTGTTGCCGTCAGGCGCTACTGCTGAGGGACGATTTGTGGGCGCGCGCCCGCTTCATCTTCACCTGTAAACTTGATGTCGGCTTTAGCGCGGACGCTATCGATGAATGGTGCCGCCTTTTCGTCGCGCAGCTGCACCTTGATGCTCTCTTTCACATCTTCAAAAGCAACAAGCTGCTGCATACGGCGATCTTCGACCTTGATGACATGCCAGCCAAAGTCGGATTTCACCGGCGCTGAGACCTGGCCGGGATCAAGAGCAAAGGCTGCTGTCGAGAATTCCGGCACCATGCGGTCCTTTACGAAGTAACCAAGGTCACCTCCGTCCTTACCACTGGGACCTGTCGACACTTCCTTTGCAAGTTCAACAAAGTCCTCGCCAGCATTGATGCGCTCAATCACGGCAAGAGCGGCTTCCTCGGTTTCCACCAGGATATGACGGGCACTGACTTCTTCCTGTACTTCGACTTCACTGATCTGCTTGTCGTAATAGGCCTTGGCCTCTTCATCGCTGACGGCATCCAAGAGCGAGCGATTGAGATACACATCGGCCAGCACTTTTTCGGCGTAGTAATCCATTTGGCGCTTGACCTCAGGGTCGTCTTCCAGACCGTCGGCCCGGGCAGCGGTGGCCAGTGCCTTGCGGTCTACAATCAGGTTCGCCAGATATTCAAACTTCACTTCTTCCGGCACGCCTGAAAGCTGGGCACCAAGGTCGCGCTCCGCCAAGACCACATCCGAGTAACGGACATCATCACCATTGACCGTGGCAATGACCGCATCTTCGACCTGCTCGGCTGCTGCTTCAGTCGCAGGCGCTGGAGCCGCCTCAGGTTCCTGAGCGACGGCGTGGGCCCCAAAGGCTGCAAAACCTGCAACAACAAACCCAACAGCAAATAGGGAAGGCAGGGTCAGGCGCGGCAAAGTCACAAGGTTTGGCGCACGGTCCAGCTTAAGGCCGATCATCAGCGTATCACTCCGGTTCACAAGTCATTCAGGCGGATCGGGCGAGAACCGCCCTCAGAATGCATCTACACCACGAAGATCATCCTGCCACAAGCCGCATTTATGACGGATTTTCAGGCATTTATGGGGCATAAACATTACCGAACCTCCATGGTCCGCCGCGTTGACACGTCCCATGGCCACCACTATCTCTCGTGCGCCTGTATCTTGCGCTCAAATGCCTTGATATATGCACGCCCTAAGGCCTGATCCGCAGCCCTGCGGCCCCGGCCATCCCAATGCCGTCATCCAGTAAGTTAAGGTCACCCCATTCATGGTCTCGCTCGGAAGTTTCGCCAAAAGCCTGTTCGGCTCTGCCAATGACCGGCAACTTCGCAAATACCGCCAGAAAGTTGACCTTATCAACGCCATGGAGCCCGAGCTTGAGGCCCTGAGCGACGAAGAACTGCGCGCCCGCACGGTCGAGTTCCGCCAGGAAATCGAAAACGGTGCCAGCCTCGATGACCTTCTGATCCCGGCTTTCGCCACCGTCCGCGAAGCCGCCAAGCGAACCCTTGGCCAGCGCCATTTCGATGTGCAGCTGATCGGCGGCATGGTTCTCCATGATGGCCGCATTGCCGAAATGAAGACCGGTGAAGGCAAGACCCTCGTCTCCACCTTGCCGGCCTACCTCAATGCCCTATCAGGCAAGGGCGTGCATGTGGTGACGGTAAACGACTATCTCGCCGAACGTGACGCACGCTGGATGGGCCAGGTGCATGAGTTCCTCGGCCTGCGCGTCGGTGTCATTCTGCATGGCCTCGACGACGCCCAGCGCCGCCAGGAATATGCCGCCGACATCACCTACGGCACCAACAACGAACTCGGCTTCGACTATCTGCGCGACAACATGAAATACGCGCTGAACCAGATGACCCAGCGCGGCCACAACTTTGCAATTGTCGACGAAGTGGACTCGATCCTGATCGATGAAGCCCGCACGCCGCTGATCATCTCAGGCCCGACGGAAGACAATTCCGAGCTCTACACCACCGTGGACGGCTTTATCCCGCAGCTGGAAGAAGAGCATTATGAGCTCGATGAGAAGGCCCGCACCGCCACGCTGACGGAAGAAGGCAACGAGTATTTGGAAGACGTGCTGCGCGAAGCGGATCTGCTGCGCGGTGAGAACCTCTACGACATCGAGAACGTCTCGGTCGTCCACCACATCACCCAGGCGCTCAAGGCCCACAAGCTGTTCCAGCGCGACAAGGACTACATCGTCAAGAACGGCAAGGTCGTCATCATTGACGAATTCACCGGCCGCATGATGGAAGGCCGCCGCTACTCCGATGGCATGCACCAGGCTTTGGAAGCCAAAGAGCGCGCGACCATCCAGCCGGAAAACGTGACGCTGGCATCCGTCACCTTCCAGAACTACTTCCGCCTCTACAACAAGCTCGGCGGCATGACCGGCACCGCTGAAACCGAAGCGGACGAATTCCTCGACATCTACAAGCTCGAAGTCTCCGCCATCCCCACCAATGTTCCCGTGGCGCGTATTGATGAGGATGACGAGGTCTACCGCACGGCCAAGGAAAAATACGACGCCATCGTCGACCTGGTGAAGGACTGCATGGAGCGCGGCCAGCCCATCCTCGTGGGCACCACATCCATCGAGAAGTCGGAGCTTCTGGCAGAGCTGCTCAAAAAGAAGAAGCTCCCCCACAACGTGCTCAACGCCCGCTTCCACGAAGAAGAAGCGCAGATCGTGGCCCAGGCCGGCGTGCCCGGTGCGGTCACCATCGCCACCAACATGGCGGGCCGCGGCACCGACATTCAGCTCGGCGGCAATCTGGACATGCGCATTGAGCAGGAGCTCGGTGACATGGTGGAGGGCGAGGCCCGCGATAAACGCGAGGCCGCCATCAAGGCGGAAGTCCAGGACCTGAAACAAAAAGCCCTGGCCGCTGGTGGTCTGTATGTGTGCGCCACGGAGCGCCACGAAAGCCGCCGCATCGACAACCAGCTGCGTGGCCGCTCAGGCCGTCAGGGCGACCCCGGCCACTCCAAGTTCTTCCTGTCTTTGGAAGATGACCTCATGCGCATCTTCGGCACGGACCGCATGGATGGCGTGCTGCAGAAGCTTGGTCTGGAAGAAGGCGAAGCCATTGCCCACCCCTGGATCAACAAGGCACTGGAACGTGCCCAGTCCAAGGTGGAAGGGCGCAACTTCGATATTCGTAAGAACCTTCTCAAATACGATGACGTGATGAATGACCAGCGAAAGGTCATCTTCGAGCAGCGTATCGAGTTGATGCACGAAGAAGACCTCTCGGAAACAATCGCCGATATGCGCCACGAAGTGGTGGATGAACTGGTTGCGACCCACATCCCGGAGAAGGCGTATGCCGAGCAGTGGGATGCCGCGGGTCTGCGGGAGCAGGCGCTCAAATATCTCAACCTGGACATTCCGGTTGAGGAATGGGCGGCCGAAGAAGGTATCGCCAATGAAGAAATTCATGAACGCCTGACCCGCGCCTCCGACGAAGCCTTTGCGCGCACGGCGTCACAGGCGGGCCCGGACATCATGCGTCAGGTGGAAAAGAGCGTATTGCTCCAGACCCTCGACGGCCACTGGCGTGAGCATCTGCAGATGCTTGATCACCTGCGCCACACAATCGGCCTGCGTGGCTATGGCCAGCGTGATCCGCTCAACGAATACAAGACGGAAGCCTTCGAGCTGTTTGAAAGCCTGCTGCACCGCCTGCGTCAGGATGTGACAGGCAAGCTGATGCATGTGGAAGTGCGCCAGCGCGAAGACCTGCCGCCGCCGGTTGAAGGTCAGGAACTTCCGGAAATGGAAGCACAGCACATTGACCCCACGACCGGTCGTGACGAGATGATGGATGCTGACATCCGCGCCATGCGGCAGCAGGATGGGAACGCGATGCCGGCCGAGCGTGCCCGGCCCTCCGGTACCATCCGCAACGCAACAGGCGTAGCGCTCGACCCCAATGACCCCTCCACATGGGGCAAGGTCGCCCGCAACGCACCCTGCCCGTGTGGCTCCGACAAGAAGTACAAGCACTGCCACGGCGCAGTCACATAACGCCCACGTGAGAACACCAAACGAAAAAGCCCCGGTCTGGATTAAGACCGGGGCTTTTTGTTGGCAGTTTTCGTCTTACGCAGGCGTTGCTTCCGACTGCGCCTTGATGCGGATCAGATGACGGCCGGCCAAGTAGTAGTGCCAACCACCCCACACCGCCGCAAATGACAGAACAAGCAGCGAGTACCGCAGCGAGTCCTGTCCATAGTCAGCCGCGAACACATCACTCAGGATGCCGACTGCCTGAGGACCAAGCCCCATGCCGACAAGATTGACGATGAACAGCATGATGGCGGAGCACAATGCCCGCATCTTGATGGGTGCGCGCGTCTGGATGGTGGCAAAGCTCGGCCCCAGATAAAACGCCCCCAACACCAGAGTGGGCAGATACACAATGAGCGCCACCGTGAGATTGGATTCAAGGAAGAACCACACCACTATCGGTGCTGCGGCAAACATCCCGATCGCAACAACCCACATACCGCCGGCCAC
>JBCBUN010000063.1:0-7727 GCA_039818145.1 Pseudomonadota bacterium | reverse complement strand
TGCACGCTCTCCGGAGCCATTGATCTGGTTGAAATCCTTCCAGCGTGACGTGCCCAGCGTTGAGCAGATGGTGCTGAAGCCATGCTCATAGGCATAAAGCGCCGTGCGCTCGAAACGCATGTCGAAACACAGTGTGCAGCGGTGACCACGCTCCGGCTCGTTCTCAAATCCCCTGATGCGCTCGAACCAGTTGTCCTTGTCGTAATCAAGATCGATGAACGGCACGTTGAGCTTTTCCGCGTAGCGCATGTTCTCCTCCTTGCGGAGGTCATATTCCTTACGCGGATGAATGTTCGGATTGTAGAACAGGATCGTGTACTCGATGCCCGAGCGCTCGATCTCATTCATCACATCACCTGAACATGGCGCGCAGCACGAATGCAGCAGCAACTTGTCTCCGGCCGGGAGAACAAGCGGCTCAGGCGACTGCTTCTTATGCGTCTTGGACTTGTTGGTGCTGTGCGTCATGGGCGGCGTTATACCGCCCATTCCGCATTGATGCCAATGGCCGTCGAGATGCTAGGACGCTTCTTCTTCCTGCCTATCCCACAGTCGGCCAAGAACCTTGTGGTACTTGATCGGCATCAGGCGTTGGATACGGTCCATAAAGCGGGCGTCACCGCCAATCAGGATGCGCGGATTGTTCTTCTCAATGCCGGTAAAAATGACTCGCGCGGCTTCTTCTGGTGTCGTGCGGGCGAACTCATCAAAGCTTGAGGTGATCTCGTCCTTGCGGGCCAGCAGCTCTTCATTCTGCGCCAGCCGTGCATTGCGGGCCACATTGGTCTTGATGCCGCCGGGATGAACGCTGGCGATCTCCACACCGGTCTCGTTTCGCACCATTTCCGTGCGCAGGCTTTCTGTAAAGCCGCGGATGGCGAACTTGGCTGCGTGATATGCTGAGTTGCCCGGCACCGCGATCATGCCGAAGATCGACGACACATTGACGATATGGCCAGACCCACGCTCGATCATTTTGGGCAAAAATGCCTTGGTGCCGTACACCATGCCCCAGAAATCAATGTCCATGACCCACTCAAAATCCTGATAGGTCATCTCGTTGACTTCAGCGAACAGTGCGACGCCCGCATTGTTGATCACGATGTCCGCGCCGCCATGGTCCGCCTGAATGCTGTCCGCCAGTGCGTAAACCGCATCCTTGTCGGAAACATCAAGGATATGCGTCTCGATATCGCCTGATCCCAGCTTGGACGCTTCCTCGGCCGTTTTGCCAAGACCTGCAGAATCTACATCCGTCGCGATCACCCGCTTGGCACCATGCTGGATGGCGTGCTTCACGAGCCCGCGGCCAATGCCTGACGCACAGCCGGTAATGAAAATGGTTTTGCCTGCAACCTGGGTCATCTGGAGTTTCCTGGAGCCTGATTATGACTTTTTGTCAGCGATGTTGACGGTGTTATGCCCGATAGCGCCAAGCTGGCGCAATGCCTGAGGCCTGCTTATCCTCACTTCCGAACAAGAAAAACGCTGTTTCAGGAAGGTAAAGCCTATGGAAATCGCTCCAATTCCCGGTCTTGCAGACGAGGTCAATGACATCCGGCTGCGTGCGGCCAAGATCGTCAATGACAAGATCATTCCTGCCGAACCGATCCTCTTTAAAGGCGGCAAGGACGCCGAACCGGTCCGTTCTGAGATCAAGGAACACGTCAAGGAGCAGGGGCTGTGGGCACCGCATTTGCCGGAGGAGTATGGCGGCATGGGCGTTGGCTTTCTTGCCCACGCCTACATGAATGAAGTCATGGCCTGGTCGCCTTTTTCAGCGCGCCTGTTCGGCGTTGTCGCGCCCAATTCCGGAAACCAGAAAGTACTGCTGAAATACGGCACCGAAGAGCAGAAGAAGAAGTGGCTTGAGCCGTTGATTTCCGGACAGATGGAAAGCTGCTTTTCCATGACCGAGCCGGACAATGCAGGCTCTGACCCCCGCTCCATTCAAACCCGCGCCGTCCGCGACGGAGACGAGTGGGTCATCAATGGCCACAAATGGTACACCTCCAACGCACGCCGGGCGGACTTTGCCATCGTCATGTGCCGGACCGCACGCGAAGAGGCAGAGCCAGGCAAACCGAGTGACACCATGGTGCAGATCATCGTACCGATGACCTCACCGGGTCTTGAAATCGTCCGCTCCGTCCCGGTCTGGGGACACACTCACGGCGATCATTGCGAAATAACGTATACGGACGTTCGGGTACCGGTTGAAAACGCGCTGGGCCGTGTCGGATCCGGGCACGCAGCGGCGCAGGACCGGTTGGGTGCGGGCCGCGTCTTCCATTGCATGAACTCCATCGGCGCCATGTGGCGGGCCTTCGACATGATGGTGACCCGCGCCATGAGCCGGGAAGTGCATGGTGGCACCCTTGAGACCAAGCAGTTCGTACAGGGCTTTATCGCGGACAGTTACATGGACATTCAGGCGGCACGTCTGATGACCATCAACTGTGCCCGCGTCATGGACGAAGGCGGCGATGCCCGCACCGATATCTCAGCCATCAAGGTGTTTGTGCCGGCAGCCTTCGAGCGTGTGGTTGACCGTGCCAGTCAGGTGCATGGGGCTCTTGGTGTCTCCGGCGATACGCCGCTTGCAGGCATGTACACAGGCGCCCGGACCCTGCGACTGGCAGACGGTCCCGATGAAGTGCATCGCATCCTGATCGCCAAAAATGTCTTCAAACACTACAAGGCAGGTGGTAGCTGGGACTTTGGCACGTAAGGGACGGGCTGATTCTCCCGTCCTTTCTGCTCTGGAGATTCCATGGCTGATGAGCGTGAAGACCTCACCCAACTAAGTGATCCGCTGCGATCCGGCGATCCCCTAAGGCGCGGCCTGCGCCCGGCTGCATCTGAGCACTTGGTCAATCTGCGCACCCTGGATATTGCGGTGGTGGCGGCAGGGGCCATGGGCTGTGTCCTTTTCGCGGGTCTTCTGAATGTCATGTCCATGGACGCCGCGGTGTTGCTCGCAGCAGCCATTGCGGCACTGGCTGCCGGGTGGCTGAAATTTGCGCCCCGTGCCAGCAAGACAGTGCGTCGGGCAGAACTGCCCATGGCCCGGCCGGTTGCGACCCGATCCGAGTTTCCACTGACCCCTGAAACCGGTGTCGCCATCATTGAGCGTTTGCCGGACCCAATCATTCTGCTCGATCGCTCAGGCCGCATCATTCTGCACAACCGCGCCGCCATGAATATTGTGGGGCAGGGCGCAGCGCGCCGTCATATCTCAACCGTGATGCGCGTGCCGGAAGTCCTCGAAGCTGTGGCCCATGTGGTGGAAGGCGAAGCCGCACAGGTTGTGGAGTATGCACAGCCGGTGCCCATCGAGCGCCATTACCACGCGTTTATTGCACCGGTGATCGCGGCTGCCGCCGACAATGCAAAAGAGCGCCAACGTAACGTGCTGATACTGCTGCACGACCTCACCACCCTCAAGCGCGCCGAACAGATGCGCGCGGACTTTGTGGCCAACGCCAGCCACGAGCTGCGTACGCCGCTGGCATCCATGTCCGGCTTTGTGGAAACCCTGCAGGGCCCCGCCCGTGATGACCCTGATGCCCGCGACAAGTTCCTCGGCATCATGCAGGAGCAAGCTGAGCGTATGGGTCGTCTCATCAATGATCTGCTCTCGCTCAGCCGCATTGAACTCAATGAACATGTGCGCCCGAGTGATCGTGTCGACCTTGCTTCAATCATTCGTGACACGGCTGACATGCTGTCCCCCCTGGCTGAAAAAGAAGGGGTGACGATCAGCATCGATATCGAGGAGGACCTGCCACAGCCCCTCGGCGATCGCGATGAACTGGTTCAGGTCTGTCAGAACCTGCTGGCAAACGCGTTCAAATATGGCGGCTCCGGCGGCCGGGTCGAGGTCTCCCTGCGGCGCGATCTGCCGCAAGGCGGTGACAACACATCCAGTGCGGATCCGTTACCGGGCAGCATCGTCATGACTGTGCGTGACTTTGGACACGGCATCGAGCGTGAGCACATTCCACGCCTGACAGAGCGCTTCTACCGGGTGAATGTGGAGCAGAGCCGCCGTCGCGGTGGTACGGGGCTTGGCCTTGCGATCGTGAAACACATCGTCAATCGCCACATGGGCTCGCTGTCGATCGACAGCGAGTTGGGTGTCGGGTCGACCTTCAAGGTGTTCCTGCCGGTCGATCAGAAATCGATTCTGGCATCAGTCGTGGCACGGTCACCGGCGAATGTGACAGGCGATGTCACATAAGACCATGCACTGTGTGCGGATATTGAATTCTGAGACCGCGAGCAGGCGACAAGATAACCCCAAAAACCGCTGAAAACAGCCAGTTCGAGGCAAGCGCATGCTGTCATCGAACCGTCATCTAGCCGTAATAAATCGGTCGTCGGTCCGGCCTAATTTCCGCGACAACCGACCCGCTGAGACGGTCGGCTTGGGATGGTGTCACCCATAGCGGCGCGCGCGTCTGGCGTATTTCAGACGGAAGCGGTCACACACTTTTGTTGTCTCAGGATCGTTGCCGGGTCGCCAAGGGGGCGTCTTAGGGGAGCGGTCTTTGAAGATTTCCAACCGGATGGAGAAATCATGAACTATCGTAAGATGACCATCGCTGCTGCAGCGGTTGCGTCGATCGCATTCGCAGGCGCTGCCCAGGCACGCGACCAGATCCAGATCGTCGGCTCGTCGACGGTTTTCCCGTTCTCGACCCTCGTGGCCGAGCAGTTCGGTAAGACGACCGAATTCAAGACACCGGTTGTTGAATCAACTGGTTCAGGCGGCGGCATGAAGCTGTTCTGCGCAGGCGTTGGCCTTGAGCACCCGGACATCACCAATGCGTCACGTCGCATCAAGTCCAGTGAATTTGAAAAGTGCACGGAAGCCGGCATCACCATCACCGAAGTCAAGATCGGTTACGATGGCATCGTGCTCGCGAACTCCAACTCTGCACCAACTTACGAACTGACACGTCAGCAGCTGTTCCTGGCACTTGCGAAGCAGGTACCGAACGCTGAAGGCGACCTTGTTGATAACCCCAACAACACATGGTCAGACATTGATCCGTCTCTGCCGAACGTTGAAATCGAAGTTCTGGGCCCGCCCCCGACCTCCGGTACACGTGACGCATTTGTTGAGCTCGTGATGCGCAAGGGCGCACGCAAGTTTGACCAGCTGAACACCCTGCGCGGCGAAGACAAGAAGGCATTCCGTGCCATCTCTGACACAATGCGCGAAGACGGCAAGTTCGTTGAAGCCGGCGAAAACGACAACCTGATCGTTCAGAAGCTTGAAGCCAACCCGAACGCATTGGGCATCTTCGGTTTCTCATTCCTCGAAGAAAACCGCGACAAGGTTCACGGTTCAATCATCGAAGGAAACGAGCCGACGTTTGAATCAATCGCTTCTGGCGACTACCCCGTCTCCCGCTCACTCTTCTTCTACGTGAAGAACGAGCACGTCGGTGTTGTTCCTGGCATCAAGGAATTCGTTGCGGAATTCGTTGCTGAAAAGGCTGTTGGCCCAGAAGGCTATGCCATCGACAAGGGTCTGATCCCGCTTCCGGACGCTGACCGTGAAGCAATGCGCGACGGTGCACTCGCACTGACACCGCTGACAATGTAGTCATGACGCTGGCGGGGCGGTGGTCCATAGAGATCGCCGCCCCAACGGCACTCAGCCTACAAATTTGATATTCTCTATATCTGTCGTGCCGATTCTATTTTTCTGAATTCTCGAGCTTTTCGCTGTGCACAGATGCACAGCAATGGGCACCGGAGCTGCACTTTTGGGGGCGCTTCGGACTAAAGGGGGCAAGTCAGACCCGATCAGCACTCCGTCCATCATGGATGCGCCATTTTGGATGCGAAGGCGAGACGGTGCCTGACAACGAACGAGTAACCGCATGAGCGCGACCACCCTAATCCTTGTTATTCTGGTCCTGAGTTACATCGGGTACCTGTTGGGCCGCAGCAAGGCCACCGCTGTTGCAGGTGGCGAGTTGGTCTCCCTTCACTCTCTTCCCAGCTATCATGGTGCCTATGTAGCCGTATGGTGTGGCATTCCGGCGCTTGTTCTGCTCGCACTCTGGCAAGTGCTTGAGCCGCAGGTGGCTGACATGATCCTGCGGGCCAATCTGCCGGATTCAACTGTCGCGGCCCTGACGGCACCGGAGTTGAACCTCCTCATTACCGACATCAAGAACCTTGCTACCGGCAATATTGTCAGCCGTGAGGTTGATCCTGCCCTGCAGGCCGCCGCCGATGGCTATGCCGCTGCGCTATGGATCGGCAACATGGCGCTGATCGTCGTGGCGCTTGCAATCGCCATTCTGGGCATCGGCTACGCACGCAGCCACATCGAAAAAGACCTGCGGGCGCGAAACCGCGTCGAACGTGTGGTTCGGATCATCATGGTTGTCGCGTCGACAATCGCGATCTTTACAACCATCGGCATTGTGGCATCGCTGATATTTGAAGCCAGTCGCTTCTTTGCCCGCGTCTCCTGGGTTGAATTCCTGTTCGGCCTGCAGTGGAGCCCGCAGACTGCAATCCGCGCTGAGCAGGTGGGGTCTTCAGGCGCCTTTGGCGCGGTTCCGATTTTCGCTGGTACTTTCCTCATCACCATCATCGCGATGTGTGTCGCTGTACCGGTCGGTCTGTTTTCAGCCATCTATATGTCAGAATATGCGGGCCCCAGATTCCGCTCGGTGGCCAAGCCAATTCTTGAGGTTCTCGCAGGCGTTCCAACCGTGGTCTACGGCTTCTTTGCCGCCCTGACCGTGGCGCCGCTGTTTAGAGGGTTTGGTGAGTCTGTCGGTCTTGACGTGGCATCGGAGAGTGCGCTGGCGGCGGGCATGGTGATGGGTGTCATGATCATCCCTTTTGTGTCCTCCCTGTCTGATGACGTAATGAATGCTGTGCCGCAGACACTTCGTGACGGGTCCTTTGCCCTGGGCGCGACAAAGTCAGAAACCATCAAGCAGGTGATTGTGCCAGCCGCACTGCCGGGGATTGTCGGTGCGGTGCTGCTGGCCGTATCTCGCGCCATTGGGGAAACCATGATTGTGGTGATGGCTGCAGGCCTTGCCGCCAACCTGACAGCCAATCCGCTTGAAGCCGTTACCACTGTTACCGTGCAGATCGTGACGCTGCTTGTGGGTGACCAGGAATTTGACAGCGCCAAAACGCTGGCTGCCTTTGCGCTGGGTCTTGTTCTCTTCTTCATCACGCTCTGCCTGAACGTCTTTGCGCTCAGCATCGTTCGCAAGTACCGGGAAAAGTATGACTGACGCCACCTCAACTCCTGGATCTGTCGTCGACCGCAAGCCGGACCTGTCTCCCGCGCGCGTCCGTCGCCGCTACGCTGCCGAAACCCGGTTTCAGGCCTATGGCCTGACAGCCATCTTCATTGCGGTTGGTGTGCTCGTTTGGCTGATCGGCTCAATCGTGTGGCAAGGCCTGCCTGCCTTTACCCAGTACAAGACCACGCTCAACGTCGAATTAAGTGCGGACGAAATCGACCCGGACAATTTGGGCGCGGCCAACTATCAGGCGCTGGCACGCCGGGCGCTCTATGACCGCTTTCCAAATGTGACTGCGCGACGCGACAAGCGGCAACTGGCTTCGGTGCTGTCAGGTGGCGCGGACATCACGCTGAAGGAATTTGTTGAAGCTGACCCCTCGGTCATCGGCACGACGCAGGAAGTTCAGGTGTCGGTGTCCGACAGTATGGA
>JBCBUN010000062.1:0-7741 GCA_039818145.1 Pseudomonadota bacterium | reverse complement strand
GTTGGCTGATTTGGTTGCAGTCGGGAATCTGAAATGTCGCCGTGCTAGCGTTTTCACCCAAGACAGGTGAGTCTGTAGTCGGCGACACGGGTGATAACATGATTGGCTGCGAGTGAATGCGTATCGGAATAATGACCGGCGGTGGCGATGTGCCCGGGTTGAACCCGGCAATCCAGCAGGTGACGCGCGAGGCATGCGTACGGGGCTGGCAGGTGGTCGGGATCCGCAATGGCTGGGCCGGTCTGCTCGGCATCAATCCCGATGATGAAACCAGCCAGACGACCCGGTTGATGACGCTGGACCCGCAAACGACGCGCGGCATAGACCGGTTCGGCGGCACTGTGCTTCACACTGCCCGGCTGCACCCCGATACGGTGCGCGAAGCTGACATGCCGAACTTTCTGCAGGCCTTGGCCGACTATGACGAACGACGCTGGGCAGACATGACGCCGCACATCCTGCGGGTCATTGAGCATCTGAAGCTGGATGCGCTCATTCCGATCGGCGGTGACGGCACCTTGAGCTATGCCGCACGGCTGGGCGAGGAGGGCGTGCCGGTGCTCGCAATCCCCAAGACCATGGACAATGATGTTCAAGGTACGGATGTCTGCATCGGATTTCCCACAGCCGTCACCCGGTCCATTCAGACCGTGCATGACATCCGCAGCACCGCCTCCGCTGAGGAGAGTATCGGCGTCATTGAACTGATGGGGCGCCACTCCGGTGAAACCGCGCTTATGGCCGGGCATCTTGGCTCCGCGGACCGCACCGCAATCGCTGAAGTGCCTGTGGACGTGGCGGCCTTGGCTGACCTGCTGTTGGATGACCTCTCGGCAGGCGGCGAAGCAGGCGCCGTCATGGTGGTCTCGGAAGGCGCGCAGCTTATCGGCATTGATGCGGACACAGCATCAACGCCGGCGCGGACAGACAAATTTGGTAATGCGCGTCTGGGCGGTGTGGGCGAAATTCTGGCGCGCGACCTGACCCAGCGCTTGGGCGTGCCGGCGTTCTCTCTTCAGCTTGCTTATCTCATGCGCGCCGGCGCTCCGGTCTCCCAGGACAGCATGATTGCGCGGGCGTTTGGCACGCTGGCGGTGGAACTGATTGCTGCCGGTGAGACCGGGCATATGACAGCGCTGCAGGACGGGAAATATACGTCCGTGCCCGTATCACGCACCGGCGAAGGCGCGGCTCAGGTGGATGTGGACCGTTACTACGATGCCAAAACCTTCAAACCCCGCATCACGCGACCGGGCATTGCCCAGTCATTGAGCTTCTAGGTCGGGAGGCAAACACATGCGTATTGGCGTTCTCACCGGCGGCGGCGATGTTCCCGGTCTTAACCCGGCAATCCAGACGATTACCCGTCAGGCCACGGACCTTGGCTGGGAGGTGATTGGCATCCGGCGCGGCTGGCGCGGCCTGCTGGATTTTGATCTGGATGACCCCGAAGGGTCCATGGATGCCTGCACAATGCCGCTGACCGCAACAACCGTGCGCGCCATCGACCGGCTGAGCAGCACGGTTCTGCATACCTCCCGCACCGCCGTGGCGACGCTGGAAGAAAGCACCGCGCATATTCTCAAAGTGATCGCGCATCTCAACATTGACGCGTTGGTGCCCATCGGTGGTGTGGACACCCTGGCCTATGCCGCACAGCTTCAGGCGCACGGGGTCAAGGTCAACACCATTCCCAAGACCATGGACAATGATGTGTTCGGCACCGACTACTGCATCGGGTTTTCAACCGCCGTCACGCGCTCCGTCGATGCCATCAATGCCCTGCGGACGCCGGCGGGCAGCCACGAGCGTGTCGGCATCATCGAGCTGTTCGGCCGCAAGTCAGGCGAGACGGCGCTGATGTCCGGCTATCTGGCGGACACGCCACGCGTGCTGATTGCTGAAATCCCCTTCGACATGGAGCGGCTGGCCGAGATGTTGATGGCCGACAGGGCCGACAACCCCTCCACCTACACCATGGCCGTCATTTCAGAAGGCGCGCGCATCAAGGGCAGTGATGCGGTGGAGTATGGGGAGCGCGATGCCTCCGGCCAGCGTCGCCTTGGCGGTGTCAGCGATGTTGTCAGCGAAGAGTTCAAGCGGTTGACCGGCGCAGGCACAATTTCCCAGAAGCTCTCCTACCTCATGCGCACCGGCGCGCCGGACGCCCTCGACACCATTGTTGCCCGAAGCATGGGGGCTATGGCCGTGCAGCATCTCGAACAGGGCCGCGCCGGCGTAATGATTGCCGTACGCAACGGCACCTATGAAAGCGTGCCTGTGTCCACCTGTATCGAAGGCCAGCGCCGCGTCGACGTGGACGCCTACTACGACGCTGACGCCTACCGGCCCCGCATCCGCAATCTCGCTGGCCGACCGATGTTTCTGGGCTAGCACCCGCGCGCAGCTTCCGTGAGGAAATCCGCAACGGCACGGACGGCCGGGCGCGCCGCGGATCTGTCCGCGTACAGAAGAGTGGCGGATGTGTCGAAAGCGGTGGCGGTGACGTCATGGTCAGGGAAAAGGTCGATAAGCCCGCCGCCATTCAGGTCGGAGCTAATCATCCAGTCGGGCAGCAGTGCCGGGCCGAGGCCTGCTTGCGCGGCCTGGTGCAGCGCCAGCGGGCTGGAGACCACCAGCTTTCCGGAAACGGCCACGGGTGTTTCGCTACGCGTCCCCGTGCGGCGGAATTTCCAGAGCGATTGGTAGCCCTGCAACGGCAGCAGCACGCAATCATGGTGTGCGAGGTCTTGCGGATCACGCGGGCATTCGTTGCGGCTAAGATATGCAGGTGTGGCCACAACACGATGCCGCACCACGAACAGTGTTCGGCCCACCAGCGACGAATCTGCAAGCGGGCCGAGCCGCAGGGCGAGATCAACCGGATCGCCAACAAGATCGATGATCGCATCAGAGAGAACGAGATCAAGGCTGATCTCCGGGAAACGGTCCCGCAGTTCCGGGACACGCGGCATCAGCCACATCTGACCGAAGGCAACGGATGCCGTCAGCCGCACACGCCCCACCGGCGTTCCCTGCTGGTCACTGGCGGCATCGGCGAGCGCGCTGTCCATCTCGTCAAGCAGCGGTGCGATCCGGTCGAGAAAGGCAGTGCCTGCATCTGTGACGGTTAAACGGCGGGTATTGCGGCTGAACAGACGGAATCCGAGCTCCGATTCCAACGCGCCGATGCTGCGCGAAACCAGCGACGGGTCGATGCCCGCATCCCGGGCCGCAGCGGCGAAGCCGCCCGCATGGCGGACTGCCAGGGCCAGTTTCAGGGAATCGATCTTCATTAATGCAAAATACGCACTAAAGAAATGAATTGGAAGGTATTTAAGGGCCATATCGCATCGTCAAATCTCCTGTCTCAAGACAACTGGAGGATGACGGAATGAAACTTGGATTTCTGGGACTTGGAAATATGGGCCGCCGGATGGCCTCGCGCCTGATCAATGCGGGCATCGACATACGGGTGTGGAACCGGTCGCCGGGCCAGGTAGCGGCGCTCGCAAAAGCCGGAGCCGCACTAGCGCAGACACCTGCCGAAGCTGCAAGCGAAGCGGACATCGTGATCAGCATGGTTCGCGACGATGCCGCCTCGCAGGAAGTATGGACGGGTGCGGCCGGTGCCGCGCAGGCTTTGCGGAAGGACGCTATCGCCATCGAGATGAGCACGCTGACTCCGGACTGGTCGCGTGAACTGGGCGCGACGCTGGCAGCGCAGGGGTGCAGTTACATGGAGGCGCCGGTTGCCGGGTCGTTGCCGCAGGCCGAAGCCGGCCAGCTCATCGTGCTCGCGGGCGGCGCCGCGCCGGTTGTCGCGCAGGCGGCACCTGTCCTCGATATCCTTGCAGGAAAAACGCTTCACATCGGCGACGTTGGATCCGGCGCTGCCTTCAAGCTCGCCGTCAACGCATTGTTCGGTATCCAGGTCGCCGCCATGGGCGAACTGCTCGCGGGCATGCAGGCGCAAGGCGTACCGGTGGCACGTGCTGCCGAACTGCTGTCGGACCTGCCGGTGACGAGCGCCGCTGCTGCCGGTGCCGCGGGGATGATCGCCAACGCCGCCTATGCTCCCCTGTTTCCGATTGATCTGGTCGTCAAAGACTTTGCCTACGCGCACAGCGCTTTCGCGGCGGGGACCGCCATGCCGCTTCTGGCTGCTACTGCCGCACGCTACAGCGAGGCCTTGGATTTTGGGCTGGGTAGTGAGAACATCAACGCTGTGGCGAAACTGAGCGGATGAGAAGCACCAGATGGCTGGACGGAAAACACGAATGGTCTTCCGCAGCGTGGGACACACCGTTGCAGGACTCTATGTCCTCGCGGCGACATCCGCCGTGGCAGCAGACGTGACCTATCACTCCTCCGGTGCCTTTGAAGGCCAGAACCTGCCCTTCACGGAAGCGGTGGAGGCAGGCGGTCTGGTGTTCCTGTCTGGCCAGATTGGCGTCAAACCCGGCACGCTGACACTGGTGGAAGGCGGCATCGAAGCCGAAGCGCGCCAGACCATGGACAATATCGGCGCCACGCTGGAAGCCGCTGACCTGACATTCGCCGACGTCATCAAATGCACCGTCATGCTTTCAGACATGGCCGACTGGCCCGCCTTCAATGCGGTCTATGTGGAATACTTTGAAGCCCCATACCCGGCACGATCCGCCTTCGGAGCAAACGGCCTGGCTCTTGGTGGCAGCCTCGAAGTCGAGTGCATTGCGGCGCGGCCTTGATACAACGCCGCGCAATTGGGCTTGCTTACTTGTCCAGCTCCGCCGCTTCCGCCAGCATCTCCGGCAGGCCGATGACTTCGTTGTAGGCTTGGAAGGTCACCCGATCTTCGCCGTCCGGAAGTTTACCGTTGGACAAGACTGATCCGTATACGTCCTGCAGGCGCTTGGTGACCGCGAGCAGGGCTGTCACCGGGAAGACGGCAATCTTGAAGCCCATCTGCTCAAGCTCTTTGGCGGTGAGATAGGGCGTCTTGCCGTCTTCCACCATGTTGGCAATGAGATGTGTGTCGGGAAATGTCTCACAGATTTTGACAAGTTCTTTTTCGCTCCGCGGTGCCTCCACGAACAGAATGTCCGCCCCGGCCTCAACAAACGCTTCGGCACGCTTGAGGGCGTCTTTCATGCCGTTCATGGAGCGGGCGTCGGTGCGGGCCATGATCTTGAAGTCTTTGCTGTCTCGGGCGTCTGCGGCGGCACGGATCTTGGCGGCGGCGTCCGCTGTCGAAACCACTTCCTTGTTTTCCATGTGGCCGCAGCGCTTGGGAAAGACCTGATCTTCAAGCTGGATACAGGCCGCGCCCGCGCTTTCATAAAGCCGCGTCAGTCGCGCCGCATTGAGCGGGCCGCCATGGCCGTTGTCGCCGTCGGCAATCAGCGGGGCGGGCAGGGCGGATGAGGCAAGGGCACGCACCCGGTCGGCCATTTCCGTTGCGCTCATAAGGCCAATGTCGGGGACGCCCAGTGTCGACCCTGCAGCGCCGAAGCCTGTCATGTACACACACTCAGCTCCTGCCTGAGCAGCAATTTTTGCTGAAAGCGCGTCATAGGCGCCGGGTGCCACGATGATGCCCTCGCGCTTCAGGCGCTTGGCGAGGGCTTTGGCGCCCGATTGTTTGGCAGAAATGGACATGGTGGATGACTTCCCGGACGGATGAAGGTGAGTAGGTGCTATGCGGCAGGTGATTATTTATCACCGCGCTTGTCTCTGATAGCGTTTGAGCACCCGCACCGGCAAGTAGGGCCGGGATAGCGTGCCGACGTCCGCTGCCGACATCTGCTTATGTGAGTTTGCCACAATGACACCACCTGATGATCTTGGGCCCGCAAATACGCCGAATGACCTTGATGCGTTCTGGGTGCCGTTCACGCCCAATGCCGAGTTCAAGAAGCGACCGCGCCTCGTCGCCCGTGCGCAAGGCATGCACTACTACACGCCAGACGGACGGGCCATTCTGGACGGCACCGCGGGCCTGTGGTGCGCCAATGCGGGCCATTGCCGACCATCGATTGTGGAAGCTATTCAGAAGGCTGCTGCTGAACTCGACTTCGCGCCGTCTTTCCAGTTTTCCCACCCCAAGGCATTTGAACTGGCCTCGCGCATTGCAGCCCTTGCGCCCGGTGACCTCAACCATGTGTTCTTCGGCAACTCCGGCTCGGAAGCAGACGACACGGCGCTCAAGATCGCGCTGGCTTATCATCGGGCAAAGGATGAGGGCAGCCGCACCCGGTTGATTGGCCGCGAGCGGGCCTATCACGGCACCGGCTTTGGTGGCATCTCGGTCGGTGGCATGGTGATGAACCGCAAATGGTTCTCCGGTGCGATGTTGCCCGGCGTTGACCATCTACCCGCCACTTACTCGCGTGAGCATCAGGCCTTTACCAAAGGCCAGCCTGAATGGGGTGCCCATCTGGCGGATGATCTCGAGCGGCTCGTCGCCCTGCATGATGCTTCAACCATAGCTGCCTTGATTGTTGAACCCATGGCGGGCTCAACAGGTGTGCTGCCGCCGCCTGTTGGCTATCTGCAGCGCCTGCGGGACATCACAAAGAAGCATGGCATTCTGCTGATCTTCGATGAAGTTATAACCGGGTACGGACGATTGGGGGCTGCCTTTGCAGCAGAGCGTTTTGGCGTCGTGCCGGACATGATCACCTTTGCAAAGGGTGTGACGTCCGCGTCGGTGCCGCTGTCCGGTGTGATTGTCAGCGAGGACATTTACAACACCTTCCAAGAGAGCGTGGCGGGCGCTGACCACGCCATTGATCTGTTCCACGGCTACACTTATTCAGCGCATCCACTCGCCTGCGCCGCGGGGCTTGCGACCCTCGACCTCTACCGGGACGAAGGCCTGTTTGAGCGCACAGCCTCTATTGAGGCCATGTGGGCGGATGCCATTATGACCATGAAGGATCATCCTCTGGTGCAAGACATCCGCCAGATGGGTCTGACCGCGGCGTTTGATCTGGCGCCGGTGGAAGGCGCGCCGGCCAAGCGCGGCTTTGAAGCGATGAAGGCCGCGTTCCACGACCATGACCTGATGATCCGCGCCAGCGGTGATACGATCTGCCTGTCACCGCCCTTGATCGTCAGCGAGGACGAAGTGGGCGAGATTGTGGCACGCACACGGGCGGTGTTTGACCAAGTCGCGTAAAAAGAGCTGATTTTTCAGAGGGTTGGCCGCTCACGTGACCGTTATGTGATGTGCTGATTGTCGCACTTGTGGGGCCGGATTACATGCCCATATCTCGTGCACACCCGGACAGCCTCCCGGTTCAGTCAGCATCCCCCCTCCCCGTCGGCTGGGCATTGGTTAAGGCGTTTTATTCGGGCGTTGAGCCCGGTGGCAGCGATGCCACCGGGCTTTTTTTGTGCGTATGCGGGCAATCTCTTTAGCCGCCGGTGATGGTGGCGCCACCGTCAATGGTCATGGTCTGGCCGGTCATGAAGGCACCGGCATCAGATGCGAGGAAAACGGCAGCACCGGCAATCTCGTCAGGGATGCCGATCCGCTTGAGGGCGGAGCCGGATGTGGACGCCTTGAGAATGTTTTCATCGTCCCACAAGGCCTTGGCGAAGTAGGTCTTGATAAGACCCGGCGCGATGGCGTTGGCACGAATGCCCTTGTCGCCATACTCAACAGCAAGGTTACGGGCGAGCTGCATGTCAGCTGCCTTGGAAATGGCATAGGCGCCCAGAATGGGAGAGCCCTTGAGGCCGCCAATGGATG
>JBCBUN010000061.1:0-7784 GCA_039818145.1 Pseudomonadota bacterium | reverse complement strand
TGAAAGACCCGTTGTCGGGCCAATTTTTGCGCGGTTTACGGCGTCAGCAGGATTTTGCCCACATGCCCTGAGGATTCCATGCGTTCATGGGCTTTTGCTGCATCTGCCAGCGGGTAGGTATCGTCAACCACGGCCTTGACGCGCCCGGCCTCGATCAGCGGCCAGACATGCATGCGGACCTCTGAAGTCAGCCTTGCCTTTTCAGCCACGTCGCGCGCGCGCAGTGTTGATCCGCGCAGGGTCAGGCGCTTGAGCATGAGCGGCAGAAGATCCACCTCCACACGGGAGCCGGACATATAGGCGATGTTGACGATGCGGCCCTGTCGGGCGGCTGCTTCGATGTTGCGGGCAACATAGTCTCCGCCAACCATATCGAGGATGACGTCCGCACCCTTGCCGTCGGTCTCGTCCTTGACGACTTCAACAAAGTCTTCTTCGCGATAATTGATGGCCCGAACAGCGCCCAGGTCTTCGCAGGCTTTGCACTTGTCCGCGCTGCCAGCTGTGGCGATGACCTTGACGCCAAGGGTCGAGGCAAGTTGGATGGCCGTGGTGCCGATCCCTGATGATCCACCATGGATCAAAAGTGTTTCGCCGGGGCGCAGCTGGCCGTCTTCAAAGACATTGGTCCACACGGTCATGATGGTTTCAGGCAAGGCGGCCGCATCGACCAGCGATACCCCTTCGGGCTTTGGGAGCACGCTGCCTTCGTGGACCACGGCGTATTCCGCGTAGCCGCCGCCAGCCATCAGGGCGCAGACCTCGTCACCCTGCTTCCACAACGACACGCCGGGGCCGGTTGCTGCAACGGTTCCTGATACTTCGAGACCGGGAAGCTCCGAAGCGCCGGGAGGCGCTGGATAAAAGCCCATGCGCTGGACGCAGTCACCACGATTGACGCCTGCGGCTGCGACCTTGATCAGCACTTCGCCATGGGCAGGCTGCGGGGTCGCGGTCTCGGTCAGCTTCAGCACGTCCGGTCCGCCGAACTCTGAAATTTCAACGGCATTCATTTTGGCGGGGACGTTTGTCATCAGGTGAAGCCTTGTCATGATATGTGGACGGGCACAGAATTGGTGACACGGAAACTGGCAACTCAGCGCCAAAGGTTCAAGCCGGAGGATTTTTCAATGCAGGATGATGACCTTCCGCCGCCGCCTATTCTCAGTCTGACAAAGGCTGAAATCGAAGACCTGTCCGTGCCCGAGCTTGAGGAGCGCGTTGTGGCACTGGAGGCCGAGATCGTGCGCGTGCGGGGTGTGATTGCCACCAAGCAGGACAGCAAATCCGCTGCGGAGGCCGTATTCGGCAAGGGATAGATGGCTTGCTCCAAACGGGTTGCCCCGTTTTGGCACTAATGCGGTCCTGTTTGGCGCAGATAGCGTTAACGGTTGTTAACCTTTTATTAGCACCTGACACCTAGGGTTTAAGTGCGTAATCCGGTTTGCCCGGGTTTTGGGGTGGCTGCCGCCATACCCATTTGACGCCTCCCTGTTGAACTTCAAGAGCCGCGCGCAACCGCGGCTCTTTTTTTGTCTGGAGTCCCGGGTTTTGCGGAATCCAGCCGTCTGGCCTAGGATTTTGCCCATTGTCGGCCCTTTACGAAGTTTGGGGGTGGGCTGGCACCGTTCTTGTAAATCCCATGTGGAATGGCACGCAGCACACGCTGGACTGTGCCGAAACGGGTTCAGAACGGAACAGTGGGGCTTTTGATGGGCACGGTAGACGGCAAACTTAACGATGTGAGCATGCTTGGCAGTGTGCGGAACTTCGCTGAAACAGCGCAGTTTGAGCAGATGTTCAAAGACGGTATGGGCATGGTCGAAGAGGCTGCGTCCTATCTGGACGGCGAGGGGCGGGAGCACGCCAAGACACTGTCTCGCAAGGGGGCGCTGGCCTATGCGGCTGAAAGCATGCGGCTCACGACCCGCCTCATGCAGGTGGCATCCTGGTTGCTCGTACAGCGCGCGGTCGCACGGGACGAAATGACGGTCACTGAAGCACGGACGCAGCGATATCGGCTTGGTGCCAAGGAACTGTGCTACGCCCGGCCAATTGAGGGTGCTGACGAACTGCCGCATCCACTGGCAGATATGATTTCCAGGTCACGCAGGCTCTATGCCCGTGTGGACCGCCTCGACAAGATGATGCATGGGGATGCGTCCGAGGTGGAGCCGAAGACGGCTGTCGCGAGGCAATTGTCCAAGATTGAAAGTGCCTTTCGCCAGATGAAGGCCGAAGACCGCCTGCATTAGTTTCCAGGTTAAGACGCGCAATGAAAAAGGCCGGTGCAGCAATGCACCGGCCTTTTTGTATCTGGGTCTTGGGACCAAGCGGCCTAGACGAAACCTTTGTACTTGTCCTTGAAGCGGGACAGGCGTCCGCCACGGTCGAGCAGGCGCTGCTCGCCACCGGTCCATGCCGGGTGCGTGGTCGGGTCAATGTCCAGCACCAGACGGTCGCCTGGTTTGCCGTAAGTTGACTTGGTCTGGTACTCGGTGCCGTCGTTCATGACCACTGTGATCATGTGGTATTCCGGGTGGATATCTGGCTTCATGGCCTTGTTCTCTCTCAAAAGTCCGCGCCTGAGCGTTAACGGTCGCCCGTCGCGATAAGCCGGTAATCGTCGGTAGAAGTCGCGCGGTATAGCCCTTTGGGGGGCTTTAGGCAAGGGCTTGCTGCGGGTTCCCCATGGCGAGGGAGCTGCCTTGTCGGTTGCGGCGTGCAGCCCCATGTTGTGACGGGGACATCTTTGATAAGACAGCGCCTCCGCACCACCCGAGCCGTCCAGCCAGATGAGGCGTTTTTGAGCGATTCTTCAGCCATTTCGAGCCCAAATCCCGACAGCCGCCCTCGTGGACGGGGTCTTGGGCCATTGATGGGCCTTTTGCCGCTGGTGACACGCTACCACTGGCAGCTGCTTGGGGCTTTTGTTGCGCTTGTTGCAGCTTCGGTGGCCACTCTGGCCATTCCCGTCGGGGCAAGAGTCATGGTGGACAACGGGTTCTCTAATGAGAGCACCGAGTCGATTGATCAGGCCTTTGCGTTCTTGATGGTGCTTGCTGTGGCCATGGCAGTGGCCTCTGCCACCCGGTATTACTTCGTCACTCGGCTGGGAGAGCGCGTGACTGCGGATCTGAGGTCGCAGGTCTTTGGCAATCTTCTGACTTTGGCCCCGCAGTTTTATGAGCAGGTCAGGACGGGAGAAATCCTTTCGCGTCTGACAGCAGACACAACACTTGTCCGCGTGGTGCTGACATCCAGCATGTCGGTTGCATTGCGCAATGTATTTCTGTTTTTCGGCGGTGCCATCATGGCGGCGCTGACGGCACCTGCGCTGAGCGCCATGGTGCTGCTCGCCCTCCCGTTGATTGTTTTACCGCTTATTGCGTTTGGTCGGCTTATTCGCGGTTTGTCGAGAGCGACGCAGGATCGTCTTGCCGATACAGGCGCTTTTGCTTCTGAAGCGCTGCAGGCCATCAAGGTGGTTCAGAGCTTCAACCATGAGGACCATGATCGTCGCCGATATGAAGGTGTGGTCGAGCGTGCTTATGAAGCGGCCCGGCGTCATGTTACGGCGCGGTCCTTCATGACCGCTGTCATCATCACGCTCGCCTTTGCAAGTATTGTGGGGGTTCTGTGGATGGGTGCGCGGGCTGTAATAGCCGGCGATATGACTGCCGGCACGCTGACCCAGTTTGTTATTTACGCCATCATCTGTGCAACCAGCATGGCCGCACTGAGTGAAGTGTGGGGAGAGTTCCAGATGGCGGCAGGCGCGGCAGAACGCCTGTCCGAGTTGCTGCATGCTGAGTCAGAAATCATCGTTGCGGACACACCTGCCGTGCTTCCAGTGCCCGCGCAGGGACGTGTGACATTTGAGGATGTCGGGTTCCGCTATCCGTTGCGGCCTGAAGCGTCGGCCATGACCGGCTTCTCAGTAGATGTGTCGCCGGGGGAAACTGTTGCGCTAGTTGGCCCGTCGGGTGCCGGTAAGAGCACGGTCTTTCAGTTGCTGCTGCGGTTCTATGACCCACAGACAGGCCGCATCAAAATCGATGGCGTTGATCTCAAGGATGCGGACCCTGAGGACTTTCGGCGGCGTATTGCCTTTGTGCCTCAGGAAACAGTGGTGTTTGGCACCAGTGTTCGCGACAACATCGCCTATGGGCGACCGGATGCAACGAATGAAGAAGTGCTGGCGGCTGCAAAGGCCGCCCACGCAGACGAGTTCATTCAGCAGATGCCTGACGGCTACGATACGGAGCTTGGCGAGCGCGGTGTGACGCTGTCAGGCGGCCAACGGCAGCGACTTGTAATTGCCCGGGCCTTGCTCCGGGACGCGCCTATTCTGCTTCTCGATGAAGCAACGAGTGCGCTGGATTCCGAGAGTGAGGCGCTGGTACAGGCGGCCCTTGACCGGCTCATGGCCGGTCGGACGGTGCTTGTGATTGCGCATCGCCTTGCGACGGTCACAAAGGCAGACAGAATCATTGTTATGGATGGCGGGCGTATCGTGGCGCAGGGCACCCATGCAGAACTTGTGGCGCAGGGTGGGCTATATGGTCGTCTTGCGCGATTGCAATTTGATCTGGATGGGTCGCAGGACCTGTCCAACGTAGAAAAAGAAGCATCCCAACTGGCGTCAGGCCATGCAGCTGCGGGCAGCTAGGGGATAAGGGGAGAGCGGCCATGAACCGGGTTTTGAAGATCGCACTTATTCTGGTGGCGGTGGTTGTGGTGCTGGCAAGTGCCTTTTACGTGCGCACCATGAACTGGATGGGCGAGTTCACGACCATCACGCGCAAGTTTGACGGCGAAAGCTGCACACGGGTGCAGGGTGTGCCTGGCCCCGAGGACGTGGCCATCGATCGGTCGCGCGGCATTGCCTATATCTCAGCCTATGACCGCCGCCTTGCATCAAGTGATGACCCCGGCGCGAGTGGCGTGCGCGGCGGCATTTATGTGATGGACCTCAACGCGGATGCGGCCGGGCTGTTCCTGCGGCCGATCACGCCGCTAATGCCTGAAGCTTTCCGCCCGCATGGGATTTCGCTTTTCACCGCAGCAGACGGCACGCGGACTTTGATGGCGGTCAATCATCCCGGTGGGGATGATCACACGGTGGAGATTTTTGATCTCTCGGACGACGATGTTCTGACACACCGACGCACGGTTCGCGACCCGTTGATCATGTCCCCGAATGATGTGGCAGCCGTGTCACCAGAGGCGTTCTATGTGACCAACGACCATGATCGTCCGGGTCAGGATGGCCGGGCCATGGCGGCCCTGTTTGCCTCACCCATCACGACAGTCGTCTATCATGATGGCAGCACGTCGCAGGTGGTCGCGGATGAGCTGGCGCTCGCCAATGGTGTTGCCGTGTCGAGTGACATGTCCAAGGTCTATGTGACGGAGCTGCTGGCTCGCACATTGCATATCTTTGACCGCGATCCATCGACGGGTGGTCTGACGCTTTCTGACCAGGTGTTTCTGGGGACAGGTGTCGACAATATTGATGTGGCGGAAGATGGCGCTCTTTGGATTGGCGCGCACCCGCAGTTGGCGACATTTGGTGAGCATGCTGCAGATCCGGCCAATCTCAGCCCCAGCCAGATTGTCGTTGTACGCCAGTTCGAAGGTGGGGGCGGTGAAGCCTCCACGGCATATCTCGATGATGGATCTGAAATCTCAGCGTCCTCTGTTGGTGCAACCTACAAGAACCTGCTGGTCATCGGCGCGGTCTTTGATCCGGCGGTGCTGGTATGTGACATGGGTGGCGACGTGGCGGCTCCGTCGGCCGCTGTCGGGCAAAACTGATTTTCTTCTTGATAACGGCCTGACTGGTCTATGCTGCGCGCAAAATCGCGGCGGGCCATCATGTGCATGGACCTGCCTTCAGCATGAGCGGGGAGGGCTTTATGCGCAAAATTCTCTGGATTCTACTTATTTTGGTTGTTGTGGCCGTCGCCCGTCTCGCGTGGGTGATGGTGCCTGTTTCGGGCGCGTTTGCCTCGCTTGAAGAGACCCTGGTTGACCAGTGTACCCGTGTTGAGGTTGCACCGGGCACGGAAGATGTGACCATTGATCCGGAGACACGCATCGCGTTTGTGTCCGCCGCAGAACGGCGCGATCCCAGTCTCCCGGCCGGTGGCATTTATGCCCTGAGCCTTGATGGCGGCCTGGACCCGGTCCTTGTTTCAGGTGACGCGCCAGATGATTTCCGCCCCCATGGGATAAGCCTCTGGTCAGACGGGGCTGGCACCAAGCGTCTCTTTGTCATCAACCACCCCAAGGCTGGCGGTCATGTGGTGGAGATTTTTGAAGTCGGGGCCGGTGGCGCGCTCACCCATGTCAAAGGTGTGTCCTTCGATGAGATGCATTCTCCCAATGACCTGGTGGCTGTGTCCGCTGAGACGTTTTACGCCTCCAATGATCGCGGCTTCATGGACGGTCTCATGTCGCAGTTTGAAACCTATTTTGCGCTGCCATTCTCCAGCGCGGTTTACTGGGATGGGGAAAACGGCAGTACGGCGGTTTCAAGCCTGGCCTTTGCCAATGGCATCAATGTTAGCGCAGACGGCGGCACCGTCTATATCGCTGAGTTTCTTCGCCATCAGGTGGGTGTCTACGACCGCGATGTGGCCACGGGTGCTCTGACACAAACGCGCGTCCTGCCTGTCGGGACCGGTGCTGACAATATCGAGATTGCCGAAGACGGTGCGCTGTGGATCGGCGCGCATCCCAAGGCGTTTGATTTTCTGGCACATGCGGAGGACCCCGAGGCAGTTGCCCCGTCACAGGTCATTCGTGTGGACCCTGAAACCGGCGATGTGGAACAGGTGCTGATTGACCTCAGCGGCAAGCTCTCCGGCTCAAGCGTGGGTGCCGTAGATGGCAAGACGCTTGTGGTCGGTGCCGTGTTTGACCCCGCCGTGCTGGTTTGCCCGCTGCCATAGAGACTTGCTCTAGCGTTCGGTCAGCTTGAACTCGATCCGACGGTTGCGGCGCAGATCATCTGTGCTTGCGCCGTCGGAGAGGGGCTGAAACTCACCAAAGCCTGCTGCGAGAAGTCGATTGGGGGGCACACCCTGATCTATCAGGTAGCGCACGACTGAAATCGCGCGGCCAGCAGACAGGTGCCAGTTTGATGGGAACTCCGGCGTCGAGATCGGCTGGGAGTCCGAGTGTCCGTCGATGCGCAGCACCCAGTTGATGTCGTCGGGGACGTCGCCGGCGATCTCACGAATGGCGGTGGCAATCTTGTTGAGTTCCGTCTGGCCTGCGGGATTGAGCGCGGCGGAACCGGAATCAAAAAACACTTCCGACTGAAACACGAAACGGTCACCGACAATCTGAATGTCATCCCGGTTGCCGAGCGCCACGCGCAGACGGCCAAAGAATTCTGACCGGGCACGGGCCAGTTCCTGCACCTTCTGAGCGAGAGCGGAGTTCAGCCTGCGGCCCAGATCCGCGATCTGGGTCTGGTTGGCTTTGTCTTTTGCCTCGGCTGCTTCAAGGGCTGCTTCAAGGCTTGCAAGCTGGCTGCGCAGAGCAGCAAGTTGCTGATTGAACAGCTCAACCTGCGCCTGTGCTTCCGCCGTCAGTTTTTCCTGTTCAGTCAGTTCAGCGCGCAATGCCTTGGCTTCGTCGCCACCGGCTTCAGCGCTGAGCAGCAGGCCTGAAAGCCGCGCCTGCTCTTCTTCTGCGCTTGCAAGGGATGCAGTCATGGCTGTGAGCGAACTGGAAACATCGCTCACAGCCATGACTGCATCCCTTGCAAG
>JBCBUN010000060.1:0-7791 GCA_039818145.1 Pseudomonadota bacterium | reverse complement strand
TAGTCCTTCAACCTTGTTGGTCACAACGCCGAGTTTGTAACCACGCTGCTTGAGGGTTTCGAGGGCTGGAATAAGACCGTCAAATATCTGCGTGTGATCAGCGAGATGGTTTCCATAGTAGTCGAGAAATTCTGTAAACAGCTGATCCAGCAGTTCCTCGCTGGCAGGTTCGCCTGTGTAGGCAAATCCGCGCTCCATGATTTTTCGTGCGCCGCCGCCCACCATTTCACGGACCTTCTCGTGGGGAACACGGGCACGTCCGTGCTTTGCCAGAACCACATTCATGGTTTCCGTCAGGTCCAGCGCCGTATCAGCCAGCGTGCCATCGAGGTCGAACAGGATTGTTGGTGTAGTTGTCATGATCTGCATGTGCCATGACAGTGATCTCCAGGCAATGTGGATAAGGCGTGGCCTTTTATCGCGTCAGATCGAGGTCCGATCATTCTGCGGACCAATTGGCAGCCCCTGACAGGGCTTTGTCGAGCACATCAACTGCGCCCGCAGCGACCCTGCGCTCCCAATCGTCTCGCTGCGGCGCGTAGTTTTCACGAATTTCCTGCAAATAGCCGGGCGCTTCTGGCGCATCCAAACCGCCAACGAAGCGCATCCAACGCTCCACCATTGGAACCCGCATGACATACCGCACATCTGAGCGGGATTTTGCAGAGCAAAATTCAACGACCGCGCCGGTCAGGTCTGCCTGGCCTTTCAGCAACCGTTCAAGACCCCAAAAGACAATGCCGTGGCGCGTCGGGCGTCGCGATCCCCATTGCTTTTCTACAGTGGCCGGCCTGAGGGCGTTTTGCCCCCACCACGAGCCAGCCCTCTTGTGCGCGGCGCTGGTCGGCTCACTGAAACAAAGAAAAATGGTTTCACCGTTGCCGACAGGCCCGGAATGAAAGTCGACATAGGCAACCTTGCTGGCATGGCGGAGGTGGGTTTCCACGATGCGTTGGAGTTGGCGCGTTGACCATGACAGGGATGTGCCGCCGAAGTGATATCCATCCGCATGAGTGTATTGCCCGCGGCTAATGGCGTCCTCCAGCGCCCACTGCCCATGCTGCTCGACGAACCTTCCGCCAGCTTCCAGCATGGCGTCTACGCTGCGTGCTGACAGGTCATTGGGGCACAGAACAGAGTGTATCTGCTCATAGAGCGGGTTTGGGGGATGAGGTCGGGAATGGTCAAGCCAGTTGCGGTTAATGTCTATGTTGTCCTCTGTGCCCCGCAAACCATAGGCAAACCCCCACGGGTTGACTCCGTGCACCATGAGGACGGCGACATCTTGCGGCAAGGTCCGTGGCGCTGCACTCCTTAGCCAGGCGATCTGCGCAGCTGATCCTGCATACCCTTCCGCACCATGAACCCCGCTGAGACAAATCAATACAGTGGACGCGTCTTGTGGCCCCAGCCAGCCGGTATCAATGGCCAGTGTTTCACCATTCGGGCCGGTGAGCGGGTGTTCAATGGTGCGGACGCGAGCAGTTGCGTTGGCAGCCGCAAGAAGAAACTTCTCACGCGCCTCGTGGTAGCTGCCGGAAAACGGAGAAGCGGCAGGGCTCACAGCAGGATTCTCGCTTGGGTTTTACACTGAAGGTGAGGTGACAAGGCAGCTCAATTTTCAGGTGCATTATCAGCGCCGGGCAGTGGATTCGCCAAGCCTCGATTTAAGGCAGACCAACGTGCCTGCCGTTGGCTTTGCACCGGGCGGCTTCAACCGGTAGAAACGCAGTCGACAGTAAGTACCTGGCCTCATTCTGGCTGAGGGACACTATGGGGGAGACAGGGCATGGTAGACGCGCCGGCAGGCCTGAAAGACAAAGACCTATTTCGCCAGGACGCTTACATCAATGGCGAGTGGCGCCGTCATGAAGCAGGCTCGGTGACAGACGTCACAAATCCTGCAAATGGTGAACTTGTAGCTCAGGTGCCAAATCTTGGGCGTACAGAAGCAACCAGCTCGGTGGAGGCGGCGCAGGCGGCCTTTGGTCTGTGGTCGAAGCGCACCGCCAAGGAACGCGCGCAGATTGTCCGTCGCTGGTTCGACCTGATGACCGAGCACGAAGATGATCTTGCGCTGCTGTTGACCCTCGAACAGGGCAAGCCGATGCCCGAAGCCCTGGCTGAGATACGCTACGGCGCGGCCTTTACCGAGTTTTACGCAGAGGAAGCCAAGCGTGTGTATGGCGACGTCGTACCTGCGCATTTTGGCGATCGGCGCATTGTGGTTGCCAAGCAGCCCATTGGCGTGGTGGCGGCCATCACACCGTGGAATTTTCCCAATGCAATGATTCTGCGAAAAGTCGCACCGGCGCTGGCTGCTGGCTGCACGGTTGTATGCAAACCCGCTCCTCAAACGCCGTTGTCTGCTTTGGCGCTGTGTGAGTTGGCAGAGCGTGCCGGCATTCCCAAAGGGTGCTTTAACGTTGTCACCGGCAACGAAGTTGAGATCGGTGGCGTTTACACGTCCCACGATGATGTGCGGATTGTAACCTTCACCGGGTCGACCGCGGTTGGGAAGCTTCTCATGGAGCAATCTGCCCGAACCGTGAAAAAGACGTCCATGGAGCTTGGCGGCAACGCGCCGTTTATCGTTTTTGACGACGCGGACATTGATCGCGCGGTGGAAGGGGCCATCGCCTCAAAGTACCGAAACACTGGCCAGACCTGCGTGTGCACAAATCGTATTCTGGTACAAAACTCTGTGTACGCCGTATTTGCCCAAAAACTGTCTGCCGCAGTTGCCAAGCTCAAAGTCGGCCATGGCACTGAAGAGGGATCTCAGATTGGGCCGCTGATCGACAAGGCTGCACTCGAGAAAGTGGAAGGTCACGTCTCTGACGCATTGGAGAAGGGCGCAAAGATCGGAACCGGCGGCAATCGCCACGCTCTCGGCGGCACATTTTATGAGCCAACGGTTCTCATCGACGCGGAAGCGAATATGCGCATCGCCAATGAGGAGACATTCGGACCCGTAGCACCGGTTTTCCGGTTCAGGTCGGAAGATGAAGCTATCGAGATGGCCAACAACACCAATTACGGCTTGGCGGCATATGTGTATTCCCGCGACGTCGGCCGTTGCTGGCGGGTGGGTGAAGCTCTGGAATTCGGAATTGTCGGTATCAATGAAGCGTTGCTTTCCGTCGAAGTGGCTCCCTTTGGCGGCGTGAAAGAATCCGGCGTTGGCCGGGAAGGCGGCAAATGGGGTATCGAGGAGTTTCTTGAACCCAAATACATGACCTTCGGTGGTCTTGATGGAGATAACAGCTGATGGGCGACACACATCTTTCGCAGGACGATCAAAAGCGCATCGCCGCAGAGGCAGCATTGGCCTATGTGAAGGACGGCATGAAAGTCGGTCTTGGCACGGGGTCGACAGCAGCCCACTTCGTCTCGGCCTTGGGCCGAAAGGCAAAAGAGGAAGGTCTGTCACTCTCCTGCGTCCCCACCTCAGAAGCAACGGCAGCGCAGGCGGCAGATGTGGGCCTCAAGGTGGTCACCCTCGATGACGAGCCACATCTTGATGTAACGGTCGATGGCGCAGATGAGCTGGACAAACACCTCACTCTTATCAAGGGCGGTGGCGGGGCTTTGCTACGCGAAAAGATTGTGGCCTTTGCCTCCACCCGGATGATCGTCATTGCGGATGAGAGCAAAGTCGTGCCTGTGCTTGGCAATTTCCCGCTGCCGGTCGAGGTCGTGCCATTCGGTGCGCAGACAACTGGCACCCGTATTTTAGAGTCCGGCAAACTGTTTGGGTGCGAGGGTGCGATTTCAATGCGGACTGATGAGTTCGGTGAACCATTTTGTACGGACAGCAACAACTTCATCTTTGACTGGGCACTGGGCGAAATCCCTGATCCAAAGGGTCTTGGTCACTATCTGGCACGGTTGCCCGGGGTTGTGGAGCATGGCCTGTTTCTGGGCATTGCTCATGCAGCCCTTGTGGGCAAGGCTGATGGTACAGTTGAGACGCTGCGTAGCTAGGCCGCCAGTTCCCCTATCAAGCTATTGTGAAAACACCTTGGGAACCGGACTGGCCGGTGCCATCTAGGGCGCATACGAACAAGAAAGGCCCGCATTATGGCTGACTATGATTACGACCTTTTCACCATCGGCGCCGGTTCAGGCGGCGTGCGGGCATCACGCATGGCGGCCTCTCACGGCGCCAAGGTAGCCGTGGCTGAGGAGTACCGCGTTGGCGGCACATGCGTCATCCGTGGCTGCGTGCCCAAGAAACTGTTTGTCTATGCAAGCCATGTTCTTGAAGACATCGAAGATGCTGAGGGCTTTGGCTGGACCGTCGAAGGTGCGAAGTTTGACTGGAAGACGTTGATTGCCAACAAGGACAATGAGATCGACAGGCTGAATGGTATCTACATTCGCAACCTGGAAGGCTCGGACGTCGAAATCATCGAGGATCGTGCCGTCATCAAGGACAAGCACACGATCCACCTGGTGAATCAGAACCGCGACGTCACCGCGAAAGTCATTCTCATAGCTACCGGGGCGACCCCCAATATCCACGAAGTGCCTGGCCACGAGCTGGCAATTACCTCTAACGAAGCTTTCCACCTCGAAGAGCTACCAAAGCGGGTTGTTGTTGCGGGCGGCGGGTACATTTCCGTTGAGTTCGCAGGCATTTTCAATGGTCTGGGCTCCGACACGACGCTGGTCTATCGCGGCGAGGAAATCCTGCGCGGCTTTGACAACGATCTGCGCACACACCTGCATGCTGAGATGGCCAAGAAGGGTATCGATATTCGCACCGGCGTTGTCTTTGAAAGAATTGACAAGACCGATGACGGCCTTGCCGTCACGCTGAGTGATGGGTCTGTCATCAACACCGATGCGGTGATGTTTGCGATCGGACGCAATCCGAACAGCGAGGGTCTGGGACTGGAAAATGCCGGGGTCGAGTTTGAGCCAAACGGCACCATCAAGGTTGATGCCTACTCAAAGACAAACGTGGACAACATCTATGCCGTTGGTGATGTGACCAACCGTGCCAACCTGACGCCGGTAGCTATTCGCGAGGGTGCAGCGTTCGCAGAGACGGTTTTCAACAACAATCCTGTTGCGGTCGATCACTCCTGCATTCCAACGGCGGTATTCTCTACCCCTGAAATCGGCACCGTCGGCATCAGTGAAGAAATGGCCCGCCAGCAGTTTGGAAGCGTCGATATATACAAATCGACCTTCCGGGCCATGAAGCACACCCTTTCCGGCCGGGATGAGAAGACAATGATGAAAATCATTGTTGATCCCGCATCTGACAGGGTCCTTGGTGTCCATATGATCGGTCCAGCATCTGGTGAAATCATCCAGGCGGTGGGCATTGCCGTCCAGATGGGCGCAACAAAAGCCCAGTTTGATGCAACAGTTGCCGTGCATCCAACAGCTGCCGAAGAGCTTGTGACGATGAAAACACCTGAACCTCAACCAGAGGCCGTGGCAGCCGAGTAAAAGACCGCGGTTCGGGTGTTAACCACCCATGCCAGGGCAGGGGTGGAATCAGTCGCCGGTCGGGCGTATATAAACGCCTCGTCCCCGGGTCCCTGATGCACAGAATTTGGCTCCAACCTTGAGGTTGTGGCGGTTTTCAGGGCGTCCCGGCGGCAGATTTTGTGAGTGGAAGTAATGAGCGATACCTGGACGCCCCAGTCCTGGCGGGAAAAGCCCGCCAAGCATATTCCCGACTATCCGAATGCTGGAAAGCTTACGGATGTGGAAAAGACTCTTGCCGGCTATCCGCCGCTGGTCTTTGCAGGTGAGGCTCGCCAGTTGAAGGCGGACCTGGCCGAGGTAGCGGAAGGCCGCGCCTTTTTGCTGCAGGGGGGCGACTGCGCCGAGAGCTTTGCTGAGTTCCATCCAGACAATATCCGGGACACATTCCGTGTGCTGTTGCAGATGGCTGTCGTGCTGACATTCGCTGCCGGATCCCCGGTCGTGAAGGTCGGGCGTATTGCGGGCCAGTTCGCCAAGCCGCGTTCTGCTCCTACGGAGACACAGGGAGATGTCACGTTGCCGAGTTACTTCGGTGACAACATCAATGGCATCGAGTTTGACGCAGCTGCGCGTGTGCCTGACCCCGAGCGTCAGCTGCGCGCCTATTCGCAGGCGGCATCGACGTTGAACCTACTTCGCGCTTTCGCACAGGGTGGGTACGCCGACCTGAATTTCGTGCACCGCTGGAACATGGGCTTCGTTGCCGACAGCCCGCAGGGCCATCGCTACGAGGAATTGGCGACACGGATCTCCGAGACGCTGGAGTTCATGAAGGCATGTGGCATCGATGCCAACACGACGTCGCAGCTGCAGGCAACTGACTTCTACACCAGTCACGAAGCCCTGCTGCTCGGCTACGAGCAGGCGATGACGCGCATCGATTCAACGACGGGCGACTGGTACGACACGTCTGCACATATGCTGTGGATCGGCGACCGGACACGTCATCCCGATGAAGCGCATGTGGAATTCATGAAGGGTATAAAGAACCCGATTGCCATGAAGTGCGGTCCGTCTCTTGAGGCGGACGAACTGCTGCGCCTTTGCGATGTGCTGAACCCGGACAATGAGCCAGGTCGGTTGACGCTGATTGCGCGCTTTGGCTCCGAGAAGGTGGGTGATGGCCTGCCGCCGCTCATCCGTGCGGTCGAGCGTGAAGGCAAGAAGGTTGTGTGGTCATGTGACCCGATGCATGGGAACACGATCAAGGCGTCCAATGGCTACAAGACGCGCCCGGTAGACCGCATTTTGAAGGAAGTGCAGGACTTCATGGCGGTGCACCGCTCCGAAGGCACCCATGCCGGTGGCGTCCACTTTGAGATGACCGGCTCGGACGTGACCGAATGCCTGGGCGGGGCCATTGAAGTGACTGAGGACAGTCTTTCTGACCGCTATCACACCCACTGCGACCCGCGCCTCAACGCCAACCAGGCGCTGGAGCTGGCCTTCATGATTGCAGAAGGCCTCAAGGCAGAACGCCAGCAGCGTGACAGTGTCGCCGCTGCGAGCTAGCTGCATAAAGACGTAGTTACCTAGCCCCACACCCGCTACCATGGCGTGGTGTGGGGAGGGACTCGTGCCTAACAAACCAGGTTTAAAAAGACTTCTTCAGGCAACCGCGCTGGTCAGCGCAGTGTTGTCCATAGCGTCGGCTTCACTCGCTCAGGACGTGAGCGTGCCAGGCAACGAGGCGCCTGCGCCGAAGGGGCCATTGAGTCAGACACCATGTGAGGAGTTGATTGGCTATGATCACTCCCGGATTACCTGCGGATATCTTGCCGTAAAAGAGACACCTCAGGGCCGTGATCTCGAGCTGGCGGTTGCTGTGGTAGCCGCCGTTGATGGGTCACAGGGCAAGGAGCCGGTGATCTTTCTGCATGGAGGCCCTGGCGGGGCGATTGTAAATGCTGCGCGCCAGTTCGCCTCTCATCCAATGAACGAGACCCGCGATGTCATTCTGTTTGACCAACGCGGGTCAGGCTTGTCCCGGCCCATCGACTGTCCTGAAGCATCCTCGGCCTATCTTGAGATGCTGGCTGCTGACCTTGATGCCAAGACATCTACAGCACGGCAGGCAAACATCGAAAGCGCGTGCCGAGATCGCATAATCAACCAGGGCGCAGATCTTGACGGTTATGGCACCCGTGAAACCGTTGGCGACATGGAGGTGCTACGCGAAGCACTTGGCGTAGAAAGCTGGAATGTCATGGGCGTTTCCTATGGCACCACCGTAGGACTGGATTATGTGCGCATGCATCCTCAGCATACGCGCGCTTTGGTAAT
>JBCBUN010000059.1:0-7887 GCA_039818145.1 Pseudomonadota bacterium | reverse complement strand
CACGCTCATGAGCGGGTTGATGAAGTATCCAAGGCTTGCATCCAGTACCAGATCATTGGCCACGGCATAGATGAATCCGCCCCAGTTGCTGGCGATCAAGACGCCGGTGACCGCCAGGATCCCGAGGCTGCGTCGATCGCTGACGGCCGCCCAAACCAACGGCCACCGCCTGAGTATCGTGACAATGAGCGCCACAAAAGCGAGTGCCCACAATCCGCGATGGGCCAGCACATCGAGTACCGACACATGATCAAGCTCACGGTAGTAAAGGGGCAGGAAGCCCCACATAAGATACGCGCCGCCCGACAGCGCCACACCCAGCCTGGCCGGGTCTGGGGTCGGTTTGCTGTTCATCCCTCTACCGTTGAGGCTCAGCAGCAGGCGCACCGTCGCGCAGCAGCTTGTAGGTGATCGAATCCATCAGTGCCTGAAAGGATGCATCCACGATGTTGGGCGACACACCGACGGTGGACCAGCGCGCGCCATCACCATCGACACTTTCGATCATCACACGGGTCACGGCCTCGGTACCGCTTGTCAGAATACGGACCTTGAAGTCTGCCAGACGCAAATCCTCAAGCCATGACGAGTATTTTCCAAGGTCTTTTCGAAGGGCCTGATCCAGCGCGTTCACCGGGCCATTGCCCTCCCCTGCACTCATGATGGTCGAGCCGTCGACGGACACTTTTACGGTTGCTTCGGAGACGGTCACGAGTTCGCCCATGGCGTTGAAGCGGCGCTCCACAAGAACCCGGAAGCTCTCGACCTCGAAGTAGTGCGGCACTTCACCCAGAGCGCGACGTGCCAGTAATTCAAACGAAGCTTCTGCGCCATCATAGGCGTAACCGAGAAACTCCCGCTCCTTGACCTCATCCACCAGTCGCTTGATGCGTGGGTCCTGCGCATCTACTTCGATGCCCGCAGCCTCAAGCTGAGCCAGCACGTTGGAGCGACCTGCCTGATCCGAAACCAGAATGCGGCGTTTGTTGCCCACCGCTTCCGGCGGCACATGTTCGTAAGTCGCCGGGTCTTTTTGAACCGCGGAGACATGCAGCCCGCCCTTATGGGCGAAGGCGGATGCGCCCACATAAGGCTGATGGCGGTTGGGAGAGCGGTTGAGAATTTCGTCCAGCAACCGGCTCACATGGGTGAGCTGCTTCAAGTTCTCCACAGGCACGCCGGTTTCAAACCGATCCGCATAATCCGGCTTCAGCAGCAGTGTCGGCAGCAATGACACCATGTTGGCATTGCCGCAGCGCTCTCCCAGACCGTTGAGAGTGCCCTGTATCTGACGGACGCCGCCATTGATGGCGGCCAGCGTGTTGGCGACAGCATTATCCGTATCGTTGTGAGTATGGATACCCAGATTTTCTCCCGGGACATGCTCCGCCACCGCACGGGTGATGGCCTCCACCTCATGGGGAAGTGAACCGCCATTGGTGTCGCACAGCACCACCCAGCGAGCACCGGCGGCAAGCGCTGTCTTGGCGCAGGCAATGGCGTAGTCCGGGTTTGCTTTGTAGCCGTCGAAGAAATGCTCGCAATCAATCATGGCCTCACGGTCATGCTTGGTGATCGCACGCACGCTGTCTTCAATGGCTTCAAGGTTTTCATCAAGTGAACAGCCCAGTGCCAGCTCCACCTGGTGATCCCATGTCTTGGCGACGAGGCACACGGCATCAGACTCAGCGTCAAACAATGCGGCAAGTCCCGGATCATTGTCAGCGGACCGCCCCACCCGTTTGGTCATGCCAAACGCTGTCATGGTGGCTTTTTTCAAACCGCGCTTCTCGCTGAAGAAGGCACTGTCTGTCGGATTTGCGCCAGGCCAACCACCTTCAACATAGTCGATGCCCAGTGCATCCAGAGTTTCAGCAATGCGGATCTTGTCGTCGACGCTGAAGTCCACACCCTGCGTCTGCGCGCCATCGCGCAACGTGGTGTCGAACAGGTAGAGACGTTCTTTGGTGCTCATTTTTTCGTCCCCTTACGTCGCGACCGTCCAGGTTGTGCCTTCAGGCCCATCCTTGATCTCGATGCCAAGTGCCCTCAGTTCATCGCGGATGCGGTCTGCTTCCGCAAAGTCTTTTTCGTCGCGAGCCTGCTTGCGCGCAGCGATTAGGCTTTCGACCTGCGCATCATCCACTGTGGACGTGGCCGGACGCCAGGCCGCCCACTCTTCCGCAGTGTGGCCAAACAGACCTATCAACTGTCCGGATGCCTTGAGCGCCCGAGCAGCGTCTTCGCTGCCTTTCTGGCTTTCGCCGCACAGCTTATGCAAGGCAGCCAGCGCCTGCGGTGTGTTGAGGTCATCCAGCAACGCTGAAGTTACACTCTCCGGCACATCATCCGCAGTCACTTCGCCTACATCAGCGGTTGAGGCATACCATCGGTCCAGAATGCCCTTGGCTTCACGCACGCCTTCGACAGTCCAGTTCAACGGTTGACGGTAATGGGTCATGAAGAGATGGAGCCGCAAGGCTTCGCCCGGCCAGTCGCCCAGAAGGTCGTGCACGACAAGAAAATTGCCCAGAGACTTGGACATCTTCTCGCCTTCGACCTGCAAGAATCCGCCATGCATCCAGTAGTTGGCCAGCTTCGCGCCGCCATGAGAGCAACTGGATTGCGCAAGCTCGTTTTCGTGGTGCGGAAACGCGAGGTCTATGCCACCGCCGTGGATATCAAATGTCTCGCCCAGCAGGTGCTCGCCCATAACTGAGCATTCAATGTGCCAGCCAGGCCGACCCTTGCCCCATGGGCTATCCCAGCCGGGCATATCCTCGTCACTGGGTTTCCACAGCACAAAGTCGGTGGCGTTGCGCTTATAGGGTGCCACTTCAACACGGGCACCGGCGATCATGTCGTCGAGCGAGCGTCCGGACAGGCTGCCATAATTCTTGTCTGACGAGACATCAAACAGCACATGACCCTCGGCCTCATAGGCATGGTCAAGATCAATCAGCTTGGAGATCATCTCGATCATGCCGTCCACATAGTCTGTGGCGCGCGGCTCATGGGTGGGCGGCAAGGCGCCAAGCCCTGCCATGTCATCCTGGTAAACTTTAGCGGTGCCGTTGGTCAGTTCACGGATGGTGACGCCGTCGCGCTTGGCGCGGGCCATGATTTTGTCTTCGATGTCGGTGATGTTGCGCACATAGGTAACGTGGTTCTCGCCATACACATGGCGCAGGACACGAAAAAGCAGGTCGAAGGTTACAGCGGTGCGGCCATTTCCGATATGCGCAAAGTCATAGACCGTGGGTCCGCAGGCATAGAGGCGCACATTGGCCGGATCAATCGGCTCAAACACCCGCTTGGTGCGGCTGGACGTATCGTGGAGGCTGAGGGTCACAGGGCGTGCCATCAAACAAAGTCCTTCGTTAACCCGGGCAAAATACACCCGATCAAGGCCTGCTGGCCTCGTGGCTTATACGTCTTGTCTGATGTCCAGGAAAATGACGAACGGCCGCGAGCCAGCGTTGTGCGCTAGCTAATAATAATGGTGCAGCAGATGCACCAGATGGTTGCGGCAGTTTTCATGAGCCGGACTTTGGGCGGAATGTCTTAAAAAATCAACCCGCGTTTTGTTCTTCAGATCTGATGGCTAGCCAGCGAGCCGCGCCAGAACCTTGTCACGGCCGATAAGGGGCAGCAGTGCCTTGAGTTCCGGCCCGTGATCAAGCCCGGTCAGGGCCTTGCGCAACGGCATGAACAAGCCCTTGCCCTTAGCCCCGGTCTCAGCCTTTACCGCATCCGTCCAGGTCTTCCATGTCGTCTCATCCCATGGAGTCGCAGGCAGAACGGCAGCGGCCTTGGCGGCAAAGTCGGCGTCTTCGATGATCGGCGTGATTTCGCCATCCGTGACCTGCACCCAAATGGCAGCGTCTGACAGTTTTTCCAGATTGCCGCGAATGGCCAACCACAGGTCTTCGCTGATCGTGAGGCCCAACGCTTCCAATCGCGCTGCTACCTGCGTCAGTTCCACTGTGTGCAGCAAATCCGCATTAAGGCGGCCAAGGTCTGCAACGTCATAATGCGCAGGTGCCCGGCCAAATTTGGAAAAGTCAAAACTCTCAACAAGCTCATTGAGTTCTGCCGGCTTTACATCGTCCGACGTGCCCAGATGTGCCAGATAGCTGGTCAGTGTTGCTGGCTCAAGGCCACGCTCCCGCACATCCTGCACGCTGGCCCCACCCTCACGCTTGGAGAGCTTTGCACCGCCGGGTGCAACCATCAGCGGGAAATGGGCAAACGCCGGTATCTGGGCGCCGACGGCCTGCAGTAGTTCGATCTGGGCTGCCGTATTGGTCACATGATCTTCACCACGCAGAACATGGGTAATGCCCATCTCCGCGTCATCTACGGATGATGGCAGCATATAGGTGTATGTGCCGTCCTCGCGGATCAGCACCGGATCGGAAACCGATGCGGTCTCGATGGACTGCGGCCCGCGAATGAGATCATTCCACATGACTTTGGTGCCGGAGAGCCTGAACCGCCAATGGGGTATTCTGCCGTCTGCTTCCAGCTTGGTTCGATCCTCTTCGGTCAGCTCCAGGGCCGCCCGGTCATAGACGGGAGGTTTGCCTTGCGACAGCTGGCGCTTGCGGCGACGGTCCAGTTCAGCGGGGGTTTCGTAGCAGGGATAGAGCAGACCGTCGGACTTCAACCTGTCAGCGGCGGCGTCATAGGTGGCAATACGGTCCGACTGACGGGTTATGATATCGAAGGTCAGTCCGCCCCACGCAAGGTCTGCCTCAATGGCATCCGCAAATGCGCGGGTTGAGCGCGCGGTGTCGGTGTCGTCAAAGCGCAGCACGATCTCGCCACCCATCTTGCGGGTGTAGAGCCAGTTGAGAAGTGCTGCGCGCATATTGCCCACATGCAATGTGCCTGTGGGGCTGGGCGCAAAGCGCGTCTTGACGTTACTGGGCATCGCGGAAGCCGTTCGTTATCGGGTATCGGCGATCGCGGCCAAAATTCTTGAGGCCGATTTTCACGCCGGGGGCTGACTGGCGGCGCTTGTACTCTGCGATGTAGAGCAGGTGCTCAATGCGCTTCACCTCCGCCGCGTCGTGGCCTCGCGCGATGGTTTCTTCAGCGCTGCGCTCGTGCTCGACCAGGCTTTCGAGAATGTCATCAAGGACGGGGTACGGCGGAAGGGAATCTTCGTCCTTTTGGTCTTCGCGAAGTTCGGCGCTTGGCGGCTTGGAGATGATCCGTTGCGGTATCACCCTGCCCTCTGGCCCCAAGGCACCCGCCGGGTGGTTCTGGTTGCGCCACTCGCACAAGGCAAAGACCTGCATCTTGTACACGTCCTTGATCGGGTTAAAGCCGCCGTTCATGTCGCCATACAGCGTTGCATACCCAACAGACATTTCAGACTTGTTGCCGGTTGTCAGCACCATGTGGCCAAACTTGTTGGACAACGCCATCAGCAACAGGCCGCGGGCACGGGACTGAATGTTTTCTTCAGTGATGTCGGGCTTGCGACCTTCAAACAGCGGCGCAAGGGCGCCTTCGATGGCATCAACACTTTCGCTGATTGATACCGTGTCGAGCTGCGTGCCGATGAGCCGGGCACACTCCTCTGCATCATCCAGGCTTTCCTGGCTGGTGTATTTGGAAGGCAGCATCACGCAATGGACTTTGTCCGGACCCAGCGCATCAGCTGCCATGGCAGCGCAGATGGCGCTGTCGATACCACCGGACAAGCCGAGCACAACGCCCGGGAAACGGTTCTTGGTCACGTAGTCGCGCAGACCCAGGACGCAGGCGCCATAAATGGCTTCCAGACCTTCCGGGTCGGGTGCCGTCTCACCCTGCGCACAGCTCCAACCATTGTCGCTACGCGTCCACTGCGTCATGACACAGCTTTCAGAAAAAGCGGGCAGGCTGAGTGGCAGGCTCAGGTCGGTGTTCATGACAAAGGAAGCACCATCGAACACAAGTTCGTCCTGGCCGCCCACCTGATTGACATAGGCCAGCGGCAGTGCGGATTCACTCACCCGGGCGCGCACATGGTTCTGTCGAGCACCGTGCTTGGTGGCTTCAAAGGGAGAGCCATTGGGCACGATAAGAATTTCAGCACCCTGATTGGCCAGATTGGCAACCACATGGTCATGCCAGATGTCTTCACATACCGGGACGCCTAGGGACACGCCTTTGAAGGGAATGGGCTTTGGGTCTGGCCCGGACTCAAAAACCCGCATCTCATCGAACACGCCATAATTTGGCAGCATCTGCTTGTGGCGTATCTCGGCCACCTTGCCACCTTCAAGCAATGCCACAGAGTTATAGAGCAGGCCTGCGTCGCGCAGGGGCACGCCAATCAGCACTGCCGGTCCGCCATCGGCTGTGTCCCGCGCAAAATCTTCCAGCACGTCGCGTGCCGCATCCTGAAATGCGGGTTTCAGCACCAGGTCTTCGGGTGGATAGCCCGTGATGTAAAGCTCGGTAAAGACGATGAGGTCCGCACCCTGCTTCGCTGCGTCTGCGCGGGCTTCGCGGGCACGGGCAATGTTGCCTTCAACATGGCCGACGATCGGGTTGAGCTGCGCAAGGCAGATTTTGAGCGTATCCGTCATAGGGTCAGACCTAATGTTCTGTGTTGTGCTTGCCAAGCCTTACGCTGCGGGTTCCTCGCGGTTGATCGGGCCGATGGCGGCATTAATCGCCAATGCTGTCTCGAGTGCGCGGCGGGCATCCTGGCCACTGACACGTGGACGGGCGCCGGTCGCGACCGCATTCACAAAACCACCGATTTCTTCGGCCAGCGGGTCCTGTGACACCAGTTCATCGATGGCCGGAAGGCCATCCACTTCATCGGGGTCCATGATCCGGCGATCGCCATTGGTGCCTTTTTCCGTCAGCTCGAACTGCCGGTTGGCAAAATCGATCATGATCTCTCGATCCTTGCAGATAATCCGGACTGACCGTTCCAGCTTGTCACCAACGCGGCTGGCAAATACGCGCACGGTCTTGCCGTCTTCCGTCGTCACAACGGCGTCAATCTCATCTGCCAGGTCGCCATGGACAGCGCGGGCGGACGCTTCAACCTTTGATGGCTTGTAACGAAGAATCTGATGGCTGATATCAAGGTCATGGATCATCAGATCAAGGATCGCGCTGACGTCCACGTTGCGCCCGGTGAATGGCCCCGCCCTGCGGCATATCACTTCGATAGGGTCTGAGACCAAGGACGGCAGATCAAAACGCGAGAATACGTAGCGCTCCTGATGGCCAACCTGGATCACCACCTGCTTGTCGCGGGCGATTTTGATCAATTCATCAGCGTCTTCCAGCGATGTCGCAATCGGCTTTTCGATGAGGACGTGGACACCCGCTTCCAGAAATGGCTTTGCCAGTTCGTAGTGGAGAGTTGCCGGTGCTGAAATCGAGACAGCGTCCACCTTGCCGATGAATTCGTCCGGGCTGGCCATAACGGCACAGTCAAATTCATCGGCCACTTCCCTGGCTCGGTCCGCATTCAGATCGAACACCCCGACCAGATCCACACCTGGAATGGAGGCATATTTGCTGACATGCAGCCGACCGAAATACCCGGTGCCAACGACACCGGCACGCACACGTGAAAGCTTGGGACGGTTATAGGGCATTGTGGGAAACTGATGCTCCGGCACGGGTCAGGGATACATGTTGGTTTTCGGCCCGGAAGCTAGGCGATCCGGCGCTTTAGGCCAAGGGGCGGTTATGCCGCTCTGATCTGCAAAACCAGTCTAACTGAGCCGGATTTGCCACCCGTTCGGACCTTGCCAGCCCCCCAAACGCCCGTGTTAACTCCAATCCGGCTTCCCTTATGCCAATTATTGCCCGGAGTTTGCCTGATGACCGCGTCCGAATCCCGCCAGATCACCCTTACAGAAT
>JBCBUN010000058.1:0-7916 GCA_039818145.1 Pseudomonadota bacterium | reverse complement strand
TCTGGGCTTCGGTTGCGCAGATGCAAAGCCAGCCTGTCGGCAACAGGGCCTGCTCCCACAATGGCAACGTAGCGTGACAATCGTCCCTGATCCATAATTCGGGTCGCAATTTGGCGGATCGCAAAACGGCCAGCAAGGATCACCGCAGGCGCGGTGATTGCCCAGAGGATTGCCCACCCACGCGAAAAGTCTTCAGAGGTCTTAGTCAGGAAGGCAACCACGATCAGGCCGATGATAACGAGGAGCCAACCGGCAACGATCTTCTGCAAAACCGCATATCGTGGACGCAGCACGTTCTCACTGCGATAGAGCTGCAGGTAGGCGAAGACACCGACGGTTGCCATGCCGGCGACAGCACTCAGTCCCAATACGCGTTGGACGTCGATTGGCGCCTGAATAACCAGCCCGGTGTAGAGCGCGGCTGTTAGTAATGCCGCTATGGCAATGGCGATAACGTCAAAAATGGCCGCACTTTCACTGATGACGCGCACCAAAGAGGCGCGCCGTGAGGCGCTCTTCGACGCGGGCCCCGGCAGCGGCATATCCTGAGTGTTTGCCGCTCTTGTGTCAGGGCGATCATCAGCGTGGGGTCGTGGCAGGTGGTCGGTCATATTGCGGTAGCCAACGTGCGGATACTTATCCGCTCTAAGTCATTAAAAGCAGGCCGTTCTAGTTCGTTCTTGCTGCGATGCGGAATAGTATGCGCGGTCTTTCCTGCAGTTGTGAAGCCTTCAAAGTGCACCGGGTTGTGTATTTCTGGAACATTCCCGTTGCGTCTGTATGACTACAAGCAAGCGACACGCCAACTATCCGAACCAGATGATGGGCGGCTTATTAATACAAAAAATAATGTAAAATTGAATAATTGACAATTCAAAAGTGGGTAATTATCTAACCTGCATCCGGCGGGTGATATCTGCCGATATTCTTTTTCGTGTTTGGAGGCCAGAAAATGGACCGTCTCGACCAGCTTGAGGCGCAGAGCATTTATATTCTGCGTGAAGCGTTCAACCGGATCGACAACATCGCGATGCTTTGGTCGCTGGGTAAAGACTCCAATGTGATGATCTGGCTCTCGCGCAAGGCTTTTTTCGGGCATCTGCCGTTCCCCGTGGCTCATCTTGATACGGGTCTCGAATTTGACGAGACCTATGAATTCCGGGATCGCTACACCAAGGAATGGGACCTCAAGCTCATCAAGGACGAATGCCCGCCGATTGAGGCAATTGACCCGACCTTGCCGCCAGCGTCGCGCCTTGCGGCCCGCAAGACGGCAGGTGTGAAGGAAGCCATCGAAAAGTACGGATTTAACGGTCTCATCACTGGTATCCGTCGCGACGAACAGTCCATGCGCGCCAAAGAGCGCGTGTTCAGTCCGCGCGGCCTTGATGGTCAGTGGGATTTCCGCGATCAGCCGCCGGAGTTCTGGGATCAGTACAAGACGGACTATCCCGACGGCACGCACATTCGTATCCATCCGCTCCTGCATTGGACGGAGCTTGATGTGTGGCGGTACATCCAGCGCGAAGAAATTCCTCTGGTGCCACTCTACTTTGCGAAAGACGGCAAGCGGTTTCGGTCGCTCGGTGAGAAGGGCATCACCTTCCCGATCAATAGCGATGCATCCAATATCGAAGAGATCATTGCCGAGCTTGAAACCATCAAGACCGAAGAGCGCGCAGGTCGCGCCATGGACCATGACTCGGAGGACGCTTTCGAGCGCCTTCGCGCCGATGGCTACATGTAGGCGGGAGCAGAAATCATGACCAATACATCAGTCAATCTCGCTTCGGTAAATGATGACGAAGCAGCCTTGGCCCAGCGCGTGCGCGATCTTCTGCGCATCGTGATCGTGGGCCATGTGGACCACGGCAAGTCGACACTTGTCGGCCGTCTCTTCCATGACACGGGCTCGCTGCCCGAAGGCAAGTATGAGGCCATTCAGGCCATGTGCGAGCGTCGCGGCATGCCGTTTGAGTGGGCGTTCCTGATGGACGCCATGCAGGCGGAGCGCGACCAGGGCATCACCATTGATACGTCGCAGATCTGGTTCAAGACGGATCAGCGCGACTACACGATTATTGATGCGCCGGGCCACAAAGAATTCCTCAAGAACATGATCACAGGCGCTGCCCAGTCGGATGCGGCTCTGCTGATCATTGATGCGGCCGAAGGGGTGCGTGAGCAGTCACGCCGTCATGGCTATCTGCTGCATCTCATGGGCATTCGTCAGGTGGCTGTGGCCGTCAACAAGATGGACATGGTGGATTATGAGCAGGAGCAGTTCGACCTCATCGAGGAAGAATACCGCGATTACCTCACCTCCATTGGTGTGACGCCGACATTCGTAATTCCTGTTTCCGCACGCGAAGGCGACAACATCGCGGAGCAGTCCACCAACATGGCCTGGTACAAGGGCCCGACCATCGTGAAGGCGCTCGACAGCTTTCTGCCGTCGGCACCGACCGTGGATCAGGCGCTGCGGTTCCCGGTTCAGGATGTTTACAAGTTCGACACCCGCCGCATCATTGCCGGTCGTCTTGAAGCTGGTTCCTTGAATGTGGGTGACACACTTGTGTTCTCGCCCTCAAACAAGAGCGCCAAGGTGGCGAGCATTGAAGGCTGGTCGTCCAAGGGTGAGTTTGAAAATCCTCAGTCTGCGCAGGCTGGCGAAAGCATTGGTGTGACGCTGGACGAGCAGATTTTTGTCGAGCGTGGCGACATGGCCAGCCATGTGGAAGAAGCGCCGATTGAAACGGATGTGTTCCGTGCACGGCTTTTCTGGCTCGGCAAAGAACCGCTGACCGTGGGCAAGACCTACAAGATCAAGCTCAACACGTTTGAGGCGCGCGTTCAGGTGCAGGAGATTGAACGCATCATTGATACGACTGATCTCTCCGCAACGGATGCAGGCCAGGTTGAGCGTAATCAGGTTGCTGAAATTGTTCTGCGCTCCAAGCGCATGCTGGCGCTGGATAGCTTTGTGGACAGCCCGCGCACCGGCCGCTTTGTGCTGATCGACGGCTATGACATTTCCGGCGGTGGCATCATTTCCATGGACGGCTATGCCGACCAGCGTGACTTGATCACGCAGAAATCCACTAACATCACCAAGGTGGAGCATGGCATCACCCTTGATGCACGTGCGGTACGTAATGGTCATAAGGGTGGCGTGCTGTGGCTCACCGGGCTTTCAGGCGCGGGCAAATCCACGCTGGCCGTTGAGCTGGAAAAGCGGCTGTTTGAAAAAGGCATGAATGCATTCGTGCTGGACGGCGACAATGTACGCCATGGCCTCAATGCCAATCTCGGATTCTCACCTGAGGACCGGGCAGAAAACATCCGCCGCGTTGGTGAAGTGTCAGCGCTATTTGCGCAGTCCGGTGCCATCGCCATTACGTCGTTTATTTCGCCCTACCGGTCTGACCGTGACAGGGCGCGCGAAGCGGCTGGTGAGCAGTTCCATGAAGTGTATGTGGCTGCGGATCTTGAGACCTGTGAGGAACGTGACCCCAAGGGGCTCTACAAGAAGGCCCGTACCGGCGAAATCAAGGAGTTCACGGGTATCTCTGCCCCGTATGAGGCACCGGACAACCCGCAGCTCACGGTTGATACGTCCAACTGCGACATTGAGGATTGCGTGCAGCAGCTGGTTGATTACGTGGAAGCGAATTTCCGCGTCTAGTCTGAGGCCAATCTCAGCTGAATAAGTTGGAATGCCGTCTCCCTGTATCCGGGAGGCGGCATTTCTCGTTTTTCGCTGCTGGTTGACGCCCGCGTTACGCTTTTCACACGTTTTGGGCGTATCCCTGCCATCTTCAAAAGTGCAATCAGGCCCGCTAAGAAGGGGCATTGATATGCCTGCCCGCCATCCCTGCGATGCCCGCGTTCATGTGTTGGAAGCCCAATGACCCAAAAAACAGCTCTTATCTCTGGTGTGACCGGGCAGGACGGTGCCTATCTGGCGGAACTATTGCTCTCGAAGGGCTACAAGGTGCATGGCATCAAGCGGCGCTCATCGTCCTTCAACACCGGCCGTGTAGACCATCTCTATATTGATCCGCACGAAGAAGATCGCCATTTCGAGATGCATTATGGCGACCTGACAGATTCAACCAATCTCATTCGCATCGTGCAGGAAGTGCAGCCGGACGAGATTTACAATCTTGCGGCGCAGAGCCATGTGCAGGTGAGTTTTGAAACACCTGAATACACGGCCAACTCTGATGCCATCGGCACGCTGCGTTTTCTGGAAGCCATGCGCATTCTGGGGATGGAAAAGACGGCGCGGTTCTATCAGGCCTCGACGTCTGAACTGTACGGCAAGGTGCAGGAAACACCACAGAGCGAGACGACACCCTTTTATCCGCGCAGCCCGTATGCTGCAGCCAAGCTCTACGCTTACTGGATTACGGTGAACTACCGCGAAGGCTACGGGATGCATGCATCTAACGGCATCCTGTTCAATCACGAAGGTCCGACGCGCGGAGAAACCTTTGTTACGCGCAAGATCACCCGTGCCGTAGCGGCCATCGAACTTGGTCAGCAGGACAAGCTGTATCTGGGCAATCTGGATGCCAAGCGCGATTGGGGTCATGCGCGCGACTATGTGGAAGGCATGTGGCGGATCGTGCAGCAGGATGAGCCGGACGATTTCGTACTCGCAACAGGCGAGACGCATGCGGTTCGTGAGTTTGTCGAGTTGGCATTTGCAGAAACGGGCGTGACAATTGACTGGTCCGGTGAAGGCGTTGAAGAAAAGGGCGCTTGCTCGAAAACAGGCAAGGTCCTTGTGGAAGTTGATCCGCGCTATTTCCGTCCTACCGAGGTTGATCTGTTGCTGGGTGATCCGTCCAAAGCCAAGGACAAGCTGGGCTGGACGCACACGACGCCGTTCAATCAGCTGGTTGCCGAAATGGTTGCGGCTGACCTGGCCCTCCTCAAGTCGAACGCCTGATCCATGGAACTTGCAGGCAAACGCATCTACCTGGCCGGACATGCGGGCATGGTGGGATCTGCTATCCACCGCAGGCTTGCTTCTGAAGACTGTGAGATCCTGACGACGACGCGCAGCGATGTTGATTTGCGTGATCAGGCGGCGGTTCATGCCTGGATGGCTGACGCAAAGCCTGATGCTGTCATTGTCGCGGCAGCCAAGGTGGGCGGCATTCTGGCGAACGATACGCAGCCGGCCGATTTTCTCTACGACAATCTGATGATCGAGGCTAACCTCATTCACGCAGCCTTTGTGGCGCAGGTTGAAAAGTTGCTGTTCCTGGGGTCGTCATGCATCTACCCCAAACATGCAGAGCAACCGATGCGCGAAGATGCGCTGCTGACCGGGCCGCTCGAGCCGACAAACGAATGGTATGCGATCGCCAAGATTGCTGGCATCAAGATGTGTCAGGCCTATCGCAAGCAGCATGGGTGCGATTTCATTTCGGCCATGCCCACCAATATGTATGGCTTCAATGACAATTTTGATCTGCAGTCCTCTCACGTGCTGCCCGCTCTCATGGTCAAGGTACACAACGCCAAGGTGAATGGTGACAAGAGCTATGAAGTCTGGGGCAGCGGGTCGCCCTTACGAGAGTTCATGTATGCGGATGATTGCGCGGACGCGTTGGTTCACCTGCTGAAAAGCTACTCCGGCGAAAGCCACGTCAATGTGGGGACCGGGGAAGAAGTCTCGATCCGTGAGCTTGCCGAAACCATGTGTGAGGTCGTCGGGTTTGAGGGTGACCTTGTGTTTGATGCGAGCAAACCGGATGGGACGCCTCGCAAGTTGATGGACAGCAGTCTGCTGCAGGGCATGGGCTGGTCGCCAAAAGTGCAATTGAAACAAGGCATTGCACGTACGTATGAGTGGTATCTGGACAATCGTGACAGCCTGCGCGGCTAGCCCGCTCACTTGTGAATCCGGCGTTTTGTCTTTACCAAAGATGACAGTTTCATAACCGGGTTCTGCAGGCCTCTGCCGACGCGCCGGATTGCCTCATTTCTCAGGATTTCTCTGTGACACAACGCTCCGCTTTTATTACCGGCGTCACCGGTCAGGATGGCGGTGAGCTGGCCAAGCTGTTGCTGAGCAAGGGCTACCGGGTGCATGGCCTTGCCCGATCACCGGACCGGTTTGAGTGGGCGCGCGTTGAGAGCGCAGCAGATGCCCGTCAAAACCTGTTTCTCCATACAGGCGACATGCAGGATGCGGGCAGTCTGGTTGGCGCACTTCACGAGGCGCGCCCCGACGAAATCTACAATCTGGCAGCGCAAAGCAATGTGGGGCTGAGTTTCGAGCAGCCCGAGGAGACGTTTGACGTCAACGCAACTGGCACACAGAGACTTTTGCGCGCCATGCGCCTTTTGGGACTGGGAGATAAATCGCGAGTCTATCAGGCTTCATCGTCCGAGATATTTGGACCAAGTGATGGACATCCGCATACGGAGGAAACGGCGTTCAACCCGTGCAGCCCCTATGCGGAGTCCAAGGTGCACGCCTTTGAAACAATCCGGCACTACCGCGAGAAACTGGGTGTGTTCGCCTGCAACGGTATCCTGTTCAATCACGAAGGGCCGTATCGCTGGAAAGGCTTTGTGACCCGGAAGATTTCCATCGCTGTGGCGGCCAAGCATCTGGATATTGAAGCGCCTCTGGCGCTGGGCAATCTGGATGCCTGCCGTGACTGGGGTCATGTGAGTGACTATGTGGCGGGCATGTGGGCCATGCTGCAAAACGACGTGCCTGAAGACATGATCCTGGCGACAGGCGAAGCGCGTTCCGTGCGGTCTTTTGTGGAAGCAGCTTTTGCCTATGTCGGCCATGACGTGGTGTGGGAAGGGCGCGGACTTGACGAGACGGGTCTGGATGCCAAAACCGGCGAAGTTCTGGTGCGCATCAACCCCAAATTCTACCGTCCAGTTGATCCCCCAATTGCCATTGGGGATGCCTCCAAGGCGCGGCGTGTCCTGGGCTGGCGCCCGCGTGTCACGTTCCAGCAACTAGTTCATGAGATGGTGCAGGCAGATATCGAGCGGTTGCGGATTTTGGCTGCGGCAGGCGAGGCTCCCGCACTGGTGGCAGCTGTGGCTGACTGACCGCTGATATCGCTGATTTGCGAAGGGGTTAGATCAATGACGGTTTTGGTGACAGGCGGGGCAGGGTACATCGGCAGCCACACGGTGCTGGCGCTTCTCGACCGTGGAGAGGGCGTCATGGTCCTCGACAATTTCTCGACCGGCTTTCCCTCTGTCATTCCTGAAGGCGTCACGCTTGTTGAAGGTGATGTGGGTGATCGGGTGCTGCTCGATCAGGTCATGAGCCAGACCAAGCTGGACGCGGTTATTCACTTTGCCGGATCCATTGTGGTGCCGGACTCCGTGTCTGACCCGCTGGGCTACTACCAGAACAACACGGTCAATTCCCGCGAACTGATTGCGGCCTGCGTGGCCCACAAAGTGCCTCGGTTCATCTTCTCTTCCACGGCGGCTGTTTACGGCACACCGGAAACGGTGCCGGTCAAAGAGACAATGCTGCTTGAGCCCATTTCTCCCTATGGGGCTTCAAAGCTCATGACCGAGTGGATGCTTCGGGATACAGCCTTTGCACATGATTTTGATTACGTGGCGCTGCGCTACTTCAATGTTGCTGGTGCAGACCCCAAAGGACGTGCCGGACAATCAACGGCGCGCGCAACCCACCTCATCAAGGTAGCAGTTGAAGCTGTAACCGGCGCTCGAGACCATGTGTCTGTCTTTGGCGATGATTTTGACACCCCGGATGGCACAGGTGTGCGCGACTATATTCATGTCAGTGATCTAGCAGCAGCTCATCTTGCTGCGCTTGATCATCTGCGTCATGGCAACGAGGGTGGCGCGTTTAACTGCGGCTATGGGCGCGGGGCCTCGGTTCTCGAAGT
>JBCBUN010000057.1:0-7949 GCA_039818145.1 Pseudomonadota bacterium | reverse complement strand
GCCTGCCCGACAAGGTCCTTTGTTGGACAGGCCCAGCGATACTGTGCAATACACGTCCTACAGTGGTATCCGCCACGACCATGCAAGCATGACTTACAGCACCGAGGACACCTACGAGTTCATTGAACTGGTACACCCCGATCCTGCGTTCAATATCCCCCTGTTTCGTGGTGTTGACGACGACCTCAGAATGCCCACGAAGTACATGGCCAAGGGATACGCTGACCGGTTTGGTTTGGAAGTGCTTGAGGCGGACGCAGAAGAGGTACCAGCAAACTGACAACGGTTTGGGCAGGAGCAACGAATGGCGAAGTCGCTGAGTGACTACAAGGACGAGCTGGACAAACAGCGCTGGGAAGTGACGCCCGAGCCCCACGCAGAAGAGCCCGAGCTTAAAGCGCCCTACTTCACTTTGCCTCCTGTCGGCGGCCATGGCGTGGTCATTCCTGTTGAGGCCTTTGAAGAAAGGGATTTTTCCACGACGCACCAAAATGCCACAGTTATCCTCGTCCTTGTCACAGCGGTGTGCACGTTGATTGGGCTCAACTCCATGTGGGAAATCTGGCAGGTTGTCGACCGCTTCATCGCAGGACACGTGACAGCTAGCGCGGACGACCTTGGAACCTTCCTCACGCACAGCGCCTTCGTGAGCGTCGCCGTCTTCGGCGCGTGGTACATGTGGCGTGTGGCGCCCAAAAAACTGGACCTCACTTTTTCGCAGGACGGGGTGACTTACGTTTTCTGGACACGCAAGGGTGACGTTACGAGAAATGCTCCGTACACCTCTTTCACTGGCGTCCAGCACACGCACACAACAGTTCGTGCGCAGGGGTCGGAGTTTCACAATAATAAAGTTCTACTGGTGCACCCGGATCCACTGCTCACTTTGACGCTTGTCACTTTGAGTGGTGACTTCGACAAGCAACTCTGCGAACTCTACGCTGACGCTACCGGGCTTCCCATTCTCGAGACTCAGAGTGAACAGTGGCCCTGGCGCTTCCTGCGGCTGGTGCGTTAGCACGGCGCCGATCGTACCAGCAGCGTTGCAAAGTCGGCGTCCGTATCCGTCAGACCTTCAATTCCGCTGAAACCCACCACTAGAGCGTGTTGAACCACAGCTGGACGGCCCTGCGTGAAGTCAGACGCACCACTTGTGTCTGCGGATGCCGAGCAAAGGCTGCTTCGAGTTCTGGTTTGCTGTCGCGGGGGAAATTCCACAACCAGATAAAGAACTCCGCATCGAACCGCTCGGGACAGCCCGGTGCCATGTCGCTTCGGACCTGACCGGACTGTTTGAGCACGCGGGTGAACGCGCCCCATAGGCTTTTCCAGCGGTTGACGTCGAGGAAGACGGCAACATCGGCAACCTCTAGCCGTTGATCGAGAGCGCTGGCAAAATTGCCATCCATTACCCAGCGGTCGCGAGCGGTCAGCTCGGCCATCACCTCTGCCCACTTGTCTGGCTCCATGGGGACCCAGTCCGGTTGCCAGTAATGCTGGTCAAGATGGATGAGCGGCAGGTTGAGTTTTGCAGCCAGCTTCTTGGCGAGCGTCGACTTGCCCGCCCCACCGGGGCCGAGGATCAAAATGCGTTTCATCCTGCTTGCTTCTTCCCGCCGTTAAGATTCCTCACGCGTCCTCACGCGTTTGCGAGGACGCTACCCGTTTTGTGTGCAGGCGTTAATTGCGGGGTGGTGCATAGCCGATCAACTATTTCCGCAAGGCCGCCCACCCAACACACAGGTTTCGGCGTGGTCTTCATATTGTTCAATCGAAGGAAACTATCCATGTCGAAATCCCGTCGTATGTCACGCGCATCTGTTGTTCTTGGTTCTGCTGCCATGATGGCTGCTGCCGTTGCTGTTGCGCAGCCAGCGTCTGCTGCTTGCGGTGCCTATGGCTGTGGTGCCAAGCGCACATCTGCCTGCAGCCCGTGCGCTGGTGCAAAAGCCAATCCTTGCAGCCCATGCGGTGCTGCCAAGTGCAGCCCTTGTGGTGCAGCCAAAGCCAATCCTTGCAGCCCCTGCGGTGCGGCCAAGGCCAACCCATGCAGCCCCTGCGGTGCATCATACTAACTGACTGACTGAGATGTCCGGGCTGTCACGGCGCGCTATCCGCGCCGACAGTCCGGACATTTTCATCTTCTCGAGTTACCCTGATGACCCTGAACGCTCTCATGACTGCGCCCATGACCGCTCTCATCCCTGACACGCCCGATGACACGCGAGCTGCGGCACTTGCCAACGCGGCGTTCGGGCTTGTGGATGCCGGCGCTGAGATGGCTGCACAAGGTCTCAACCCCGTCACGCTGACCATCGGCACGTTTGATGACGATGCTCCTTTTGAAAGCTGGACGCACTACCCGCCCGGCGACGCGCGGGACAGCCAGAGCGGCATCCAGATTTACTATCACGCCCACCGTGCCGGACATGAGCACGGCCATTTTCACATCTTCCTGAGAGCTGGGGATACAGCGAAGCAACTAAAATTGGTGTCCGCTGCTGACGACGATCCTGCGCTCCTGGAATCTGATGACCTGTTCCACGTCATCGCCGTCACCATGGATGCAACAGGTCTGCCCATTGACCTGTTCACCACCAACCGCTGGGTGACCGGCGAAACCATGGTGAGTGCCCAAAGCATCCTGCCCCTGCTCGACCGGCTGACCTGTACAGACACGTTTGACACGCCGCTGGCCAATCAGTGGTTCAGCGATCTGTTTGTGCTCTTCAAGGTTGATATTGCGCAGTTGCTGCTTGAGCGGGACGAAACGCTCACCACAATCAACTTTGCGCTGGACGACGAAGCCCATGAGGTGCTGAGCGCAAAGCCTATTTCCATTCTCGACCGGATGGATGAGCTGGGTCTGTTTGAGGACTAGTTCCGCTGCACGGCAGAGCGCCTAGTAGGAGAACTCGGCAAACAGATTGTCGAGATTGCCCTGCCATTTGCCGTTGTAGAGTTCCAGTATCTCTTCTGCCGGGGTGCGGCCGCTATCAAGGGTTGTTTCGACCGCTGCCGATGGCCAGCGCGTCGCGGGCGATGTCCAGCACCGTGTGATCCCGGAACTTTGTTTTGAGCGCGTGCACCGGCACATCGCGGTGCAGCTGTTCGCGCTCCTCAACGGTCCAGTCCTTGACCAGGTCCCAGGCGGCTGCCTGCGAGGCCTTGTCGTAGAACAGGCCCACCCAGAAGGCCGGCAGTGCACATAGCCGCCGCCAGGGGCCGCCGTCAGCACCGCGCATTTCAATGAAACGCTTGAGGCGGGCTTCGGGGAAAATCGTTGTCAGGTGGTTTTCCCAGTCGTCCAGCGACGGGAGATCACCCTCAAGGCCTTTGAGTTTGCCCTGCATGAAGTCCCGGAAGGACTGGCCGGACACGTCCACATAGGTGCCATTGCGATGGACGAAATACATCGGCACATCGAGGGCAAAATCGACATATTGCTCAAAGCCGAAGCCGTCCTCGAAGACAAACGGTAACATGCCGGTGCGGTCCGCATCCGTATCAAGCCACACATTGGCCCGGTTGGAGAGCACGCCGTTGGGCTTGCCATCCACGAAAGGCGAGTTGGCAAAGATGGCGGTCACGATTGGCTGCAGCGCAAGCGAGATGCGGTACATCTGAACCATGTCGGCTTCTGAGGAGAAATCGAGGTTCACCTGCACGGTCGCCGTGCGGAACATCATGTCCAGCCCGCGGCTGCCGACAGTCGGCATGTAGTTGCGCATGATGTTGTAGCGGCCCTTGGGCATCACCGGTGTGTCTGCCAGCGAGCGGCGGGGCGCAAAGCCAAGGCCGATGAAGCCCGCGTCAATTTCACCGGCGACCGTTGCCACCTGATCAAGATGGGTGTGCACCTCGTCACAGGTGTCGTGCAGGGTTTCCAGCGGCGCGCCGGACAGCTCGAACTGCCCGCCCGGCTCGAGCGTGATGGACCCGCCGCCGGTCTTGTCGTTGCCCATGAGCGCAATGACGTTGTCGCCTTCAAAGGCGGGTTCCCAGCCAAAGCGCTGCATGCCTTCCAGCATCGCCTTTACGGTCGCGCCGGTTTCACCGGGTGCGTTGTCGTAAGGCATGGGAGAATAGTCGCCGATGCGATAGCCGAATTTCTCGTGCTCGGTGCCGATGCGCCAGTCAGACTCCGGTTTTGATCCGGACGCGAGATAGGCCACGAGTTCATCCCGTGTTTCCACGGGTGGGGACGTCTCACGCGTTGTGGGAGGTGCCGACATACCGAACGTTCCTTCAGGGCCTCTGCGGGCCATTCTTCTGGGCCTCTACGGGCCCGGTCCCCATCTGGGAGTTTTTGGCCGTTGTCCGGCCTTCCCTGTTCTGCCCGCCGTCAGCATAACGCCGAATTTGGACTGTTGGTCATGTAAGGGCTTGGGCAATTCCGCACAAGTCACAAGGTTTGCCGATCATTTGGCCAATCCACGCAGGTTGATTGGCTGAATAGAGGGTAGGCTGCCACGGCCAATCGCGACAGACTGGCGCAAACCAAAGATCACGCACCCCAAAATGAGGACATTTCCATGGCTGGCGATCTCATTCTTCCAGATGCCCTGAAACCCACTTACGAGAATTTCAAATTCGCGCCGGGTGTGCGGGCCGGCGGATTGCTGCATATGTCCGGCATTCTGGGCACCGGGGCGGACGGCAAGGTCCCTGCTGACCCGGCCGAGGAATTTGAGGCCGCGTTTCAGCAGGCCCAGATGGTGTTGGGCGAAGCCGGGCTGGACTTCACCGACATTGTGGAAATGACGACCTTCCATATCGGTCTGCAGGAGCACATCGGCACGTTCATGGCGGTCAAGGACAAGTACATCAACGAGCCATACCCCGCGTGGACAGCTGTCGGCACAACCGAGCTGGCCTTTCCCGGTGCCCGCATGGAACTCAAGATCACGGCTCTCGCGCGGTAGCAACACGCGCTAGCGCCAGTCTCCAAGCACTGATTGCCACAGTGCCATAGCGGCCACTACGGCTGTGTCGGCCCGCATGATGCGTGGGCCGAGCGCCACGGCGTGGGCATTGGGCATGGCTTCGAGCATTTTGCGTTCAGCGGGGTCGAAACCGCCTTCCGGGCCGATGAGTATGGCCCAGGGGGCCTGCTTCACGCCGTCTGGCAGGCCGCGCAGAAAGTCCGCCGGCGGCGGCACGTCAGCGCCGGGCAGGGCTTCATCGCAAAACAATATCTGCCGCTCGCGGGACCAGCGGGTGAGCACGGTCTCAAGCTTTGAGGGTTCTTCCACGGTGGGCACAAACAGCAAGTTGCACTGCTCAGCCGCCTCAACAGCGTTGGCGAGCAGTCGGGAGGTTTTGACTCGCTCCGCCTGGGTGCGCCGGGTCACCACCGGCTGCAGCAGGGCGGCCCCCATCTCGGTTGCCTTTTGCGCCAGATAATCGATGCGGGCGCGCTTGAGGGGGGCAAACAGAAGATGCAGGTCGGGACCTGTGGTCTGCTTACGGGTGCGTTCGACGGGCGTTGCCTGAGCGCGCTTCTTGCCGATCTCGTCCAGCCGGATCAGCCATTCGCCGTCCTCCCCATTGAAGGCCAGCGCCTGATCGCCCGCCTTCTTACGCATGACATTGGCAAGGTAATGGGCCTGATCGGCAGGCAGATCGATCGGTGCATCCGCTTCAAGCGGGGCAGCGACATAAAGGCGAATCAGATTTGTTCGGTTGCTCGACATGGTGTCCCCAAGTATCACGGGTTGCATGACAGTTCCTCAAGATAAAGAGCCTGAGACGTCCGGCAGTGTTGCAGACGCCGCACCGGACAACTGGGTGGACAGATGGGCACCAGCGGGCACGCGGCCCTATCTGCGGCTGATGCGGGCGGACCGGCCCATCGGCACGTGGCTTTTGTTCTGGCCGGGCGCATGGGCGATCACGCTGGCCGCGCCGCAGATCGGCAAATATGTGCTCTATCCGGAAATCCTTTATCTGATCGGCCTGTTTCTGGTCGGCGCGTTCGTGATGCGCGGGGCCGGGTGCGTGTGGAACGACTACACGGACCGGGAGATTGATGCTCAGGTGGCGCGTACGGCGAGCCGGCCCATCCCGTCGGGTCAGGTCAGCGGGTCATCTGCGCTGATCTTTCTTGGGGTGCTGCTGATCATCGGCTTTCTCATTCTCATCCAGCTTAGCTGGGCGGCCATAGGCCTTGGGGTCGCGTCGCTGGCGCTGGTCGCCATCTACCCCTTCGCCAAGCGGTTCACGTGGTGGCCGCAGGTCTTTCTGGGCCTCGCCATCAACTGGGGTGCCCTCATGGGGTGGGCGGCCGTGACCGGTTCGCTGTCATGGGCTCCCGTCTTCCTCTATCTGGCCGGCATCTTCTGGACCCTGGGGTACGACACGATCTATGCGCATCAGGACAAGGAAGACGACGCGCTGATCGGCGTGAAATCCACAGCGCTCCGGCTGGGGGCCAACACCAAGACATGGCTGTGGGGCTTTTATGGTCTGACGCTTGTCTTTCTGGCGCTGGCCGGCGCCTTTGCGGGCATTGGCTGGGTCTATTTTGCCGGTCTGTTCATGGGTGGCTTTCACCTGATGCGGCAGGTGCGTGATACGGATCTTGATCGCCCGGAAGAATGCCTGGCGGCGTTCAAGTCCAACCGCGATTTCGGGATCATCATCCTGGCATGTCTCTTTGCAGGAACACCGGGCACCATGATCTCCTAGACCGCCAGTACCGCCACAATTCTCAGGCAGACACAAAGAGTCTGTGTCACAGTTGATCCAGCTACGCCGTCTTGTCGTATTACTCATCAAACCGGGTCACATGGTTGCCCCGGGCCCGACAGATGGAGGTTTTCCTCATGTCCCTCAAGACAGTTGCGACGGCTGTTCGCAAGATCAATGCGTTTGTTGCCCAGATGTTTGCCTTTGAAGGCATGTATGAGCGCAAGGCCGTTTACGTGCGGCATCGGCTTCCCCACTAGGTCATGCCGCCGCCGCTGCCATGCACTGCTGCATGGCAGGCGGTCAGGCCACTGACGAAACGTAAACGCCCCTGCTAAACCGCCATTTTTGACGCCAGCCATGTGGGCGACGCAGCCCTGATAAGCGGGGCCATGCATTGCTCTTTTAGGCCCGCGGACCGATTTTCAGCGCACCACGGAATGCAAGGAATTGTCCTTGCTCGACTGAGAAACCGGGAGCCTGAAGATGACTGACTTTCTGAAGATTTGGCTCAATGCCGTTGCTGCCTCCATAAGCGCCTTTGCGGGTCTGCCTTATGAGCCTGTGCGCCTGACGGACACCGACTTTGCGTCGACCAAAGACCATTCCCGACAAATGTCACTCCCGTTCGACGATGCTGACGAAGGGTTTATCGGCGGCTATCCAGGGCACGCCCACGCAGCCTGAGCCGCCGCGTCCAATAATGCGTGACGACTGACATCGAACAGCGCCTGCGGGAAACCGTGGGCGCTGTTTTCGTTCGCGCACACCAAAAGCTCCGTAGGCGGATTTTTCCGACATTCGCCATTTACCTAGAATCTCTTGCCATCCCGAACCTGATCCTGGATCCAGAGCGACCGGTGACAGAATCCTAAGAAGCATCCGTAGCCCCGGACTTGATCCAGGGCCTACTCGCAAACGATCAACTGCATAGCTACCGAGAGTGGACCCCGGATCAAGTCCGGGGACACGGCGGCGGACGTTTGGTCAGACACCCTTTCCACCCACCCCAGCTCCGCCATTGTTTGGTCTAACCAGACAATGCAACGACCTCAAAAGTCATTGACTCCAAGCCCTGAACCATAGTTCATTTCATCAAGACCTGAATGGAGTTTCATTTCTTGGCGTATCGCAAGACCGGCAAAGTGGTGGCCCAGCTTGAGGCCAATCGTGCCCGCATCCTTGATGCGGCGCGCGCGCTTGTGTTTTCCGGCGGGTTTCAGGCGGCCAGCATGGCAGCGGTTGCCACCAAGGCCGGT
>JBCBUN010000056.1:0-7976 GCA_039818145.1 Pseudomonadota bacterium | reverse complement strand
ATCATGGCAAGGTCCACGCAGGTGGCGTGCGGCAGTCCGATGGCGACGAACAATCTGATCATTGCCAAGGCGTAGCTGAGTCGTGTGTCAGTTGAAAGGCGGCGCTGCCGTTACAAAAAAAGCGGGCGGGCATTTCTGCCCACCCGCCTTTGTCATTGTGTCTTCCCCAGCTTCCGTATCCCCGGGCTCGACCCGGGGTCCACTCGCGTGTGCTGCGGTGTGAAACGTCTGCGAGTAGGCCCCGGGTCGAGCCCGGGGCTGCGGACGAGTTTTATTTATGTGATTTGCTTTACGGGCAGGGGTTGGGCTGTTCGAGGTGGGCTGCTTCGATTTCGGCCAGCAGTTCTTCGCTCATGTCGAGATCCACACTGTCGATATCGGTCTTGAGCTGCTCCATGGTTGTTGCGCCGATGATGTTGGATGTGACGAACGGCTTGAGCGTCACATATTGCAGCGCCATCTGGGAGGCATCGATCCCGTGCTTCTCTGCAATCTTGAAGTAGCTTTCCATGGCGCGGTCGGCGGCAGCTGACTCGTAGCGCTGCAGGCGATTGAAGAGCTGCTTGCGCGAGCCTTTGGGGTTGGCGCCATTGCGGTATTTGCCGGTGAGGTAGCCCTGAGCCAGCGGTGAATAGGCCAGCAGACCGACTTTCTCACGGTGCGCAATCTCGGAGCCGCCCTGCTCAAACGTACGGTTGATCAGGTTGTAGGCGTTCTGGATCGACTGCATGCGTGGCAAGTCACGTTCCTCAGCATACTGAAGGAACTTCATGGTGCCCCATGGTGTTTCGTTGGACAGACCCACATGGCGGACCTTGCCTGCCTTCACGATCTTGTCCAGCGCTTCGAGGATTTCATCCAGCGGGGTGTGGGGCTTGTCGATGTGGGTGTAGCCCAGACCACCGAACAGATTGATGGGGCGGTCCGGCCAGTGCAGCTGGTAGAGGTCGATGTAATCCGTCTGCAGACGCTTGAGGCTCTTGTCGACGGCTTCTTCGATCTGACGGGCTGAGTGGTCGGTCACTTCGTCATTGTCGCGCAGCCAGCTAAAGGGCGCACGGCCGGCGACCTTTGTGGCAAGAATGACCTTGTCGCGGTTGCCGCGGTCCTTGAACCAGGTGCCGATGATGCGCTCGGTTGAGCCCTGTGTTTCAGCACGCGGCGGCACGGCGTACATTTCGGCCGTATCAAAAAAATTGATGCCGCGCTCCAGCGCGTAATCCATCTGCTCGTGGCCCTCGGCCTCCGTGTTCTGTTCGCCCCAGGTCATGGTGCCCAGGCAAATTGAAGAGACTTTGAGGTCCGTGGTGCCGAGTTGGCGATAGTCCATAGCCATGCGTTGCTTCCTTGAGTGCGATCTTTTCGATTAAGCGAATGTGGTTGAAGCGCGGCGCGAACGGCGTTCGGCCACGAAGAACGATTGCGGTGGTGGAAAGCGCGCCCTCTCCCCAGATGCAGCGCGCGGAAATTCAAATGTCGGTCAGGAAGATGTGTCCTTGCGGGCATGTTCTACAAGCTGGACCGCATAGGGCGTGATCGCCTCCACAATCACTGCCACACCATCCGGGTTGGGATGAATGCCGTCCGCCTGATTGAGCGCTGCCTCCGCGGCCACTCCTTCCAGGAAGAAGGGATAAAACAACACGTCGTATTCCGCCGCAAGGTCTGGATAAATCGAAGCGAACTCCTCGCCATATTCTTCACCCAGGTTTGGCGGGGCCAGCATGCCGGTGAGAAGGACCGGCAGGCCACGTTCTTTCAGAGCCTCAAGAATGGCTGTGAGGTTCTCTCGGGTCTGCTGGGGTTCGAAACCGCGCAGGGCATCATTGGAACCAAGCTCAACGATGACGGCATCCACATCGTCGTTGAGTGACCAGTCGAGGCGCGCAAGGCCGCCGGCTGAGGTATCGCCTGAAACGCCCGCATTCTCGAGCACCACATTGAGCCCGGCTTCGTCGAGAGCTGCTTGCAGCTGCGGAACAAAGCCCTGGCCCTGCTCGAGGCCGAATCCGGCGGTGAGGCTTGTGCCCAAAGCGACCACTTTGACCGGCTCTGCCGTTGCCGCAGGGGCGGCCTGAGCTTCTTCCGCAGCGGCGGGGGCGATGCCGGGGAGCGCTGATAGCGTCATCAGGAGCAGTGGGGCCATGATCCAGCTTGCAAGGGAGCGCGTAGGACTCTTATCTGACCGGCGGTTGTATAAGTGCCATGAACCGCCATATGCCAAGGACGCGCACCCGTTTGGAGCCTTTTGGGGGGTCTGCTGAGGTGCGTGACCAAACAAAGTCTGGAAAATCCGCGTGACCGATGCTTCTGCCGGCAAGTCCATATCTGATCCGATCATCTCTCTTAGTGACGTCCATCTGACGCTGCCGAGCACAGCGGGCCCGGTGCATATTCTACGCGGTATCGGCCTGGATGTATCACCCGGCAAGGCTGCGGGCCTTGTAGGGCCGTCCGGTTCAGGCAAATCCACGCTCCTGATGGTGCTGGCGGGGCTCGAAAAACCCACATCCGGCTCCATCAAGGTGGCCAATCGTGAACTCACCCAGATGAACGAAGACCAACTGGCGCTGTTCCGCAGGGATAATGTGGGGATTGTGTTCCAGTCTTTCCACCTGGTGCCGACCATGACGGCGCTGGAAAATGTGGCAATCCCGCTGGAATTTGCCGGTCGGGCGGACGCTTTTGATGTGGCGGCGGAAGAATTGAAGGCGGTGGGCCTGGCCCATCGGCTGGATCATTATCCCGGCCAGCTGTCCGGTGGTGAGCAGCAGCGCGTGGCCCTGGCCCGCGCCGTGGCCCCCAATCCGGCCATTTTGCTGGCAGATGAGCCGACGGGCAATCTGGATGGAACCACCGGGGATGCCATCATTGACCTGATGTTTGACCTGCATTCCCGCCGCGACACGACGCTGGTGCTGATTACCCACGACATGCAGCTTGCGGAATTGTGCGACGACGTGGTGCATCTGCGCGATGGATTGGTGGAAAAGACGGCCAAAGGCACGCGCAACAAGGCTGATCTCCTGGTGGGAGCGGCCTCTTGAGCGATATCGCTGAAACATCACCTGCACTGGCCGGGTCCGTTCGCGGTGGCGCCTCCGGCAGGCTGCCTTTGCCCTTCAGAATCGCATCGCGTGAACTGCGCGGTGGCCTCAAGGGCTTCCGGATTTTTCTGGCGTGTCTGACCCTCGGTGTGGCGGCCATCGCGTCCGTCGGCTCGGTGTCGTCGGCGCTGATGCGGGGTCTGGCGGAAGAAGGCCAGACCATTCTGGGTGGCGATGTCGGCTTTGAGATCGTTCATCGCGAAACCAACGAAGATGAACGCGCGTGGCTGAACGCGGTGGTGGATCGCGGCGGTGCCCTGTCCAAGACGGCAGACATGCGGGCCATGGGCCGGGCAGTGAAAAACACCGAGCGGACATTGGTCGAGCTTAAGGCCGTTGATGATGCCTATCCACTCTATGGGGAGGTCGCACTGGCGTCGGGGCAGTCGCTGGACAGTGCGTTGGCGCGAGGCAGCGATGGTGCCTTTGGGGCTGTGGTTGAGCCGGTGCTGTTGGAACGGCTCGGCCTTGAGACCGGCGACGAACTTAATGTGGGCAATCTGACATTCGTCATCCGTTCGGCCATCGACAATGAGCCGGACCGTGTGGCCGGCGGCTTTGCCATCGGCCCGCGGGTGATGATCTCTGACGAAGCGCTTGCTGAAACGGGACTTGTGACCGTCGGCAGTCTGGTGGACTACGAATACCGGTTGCGGCTGCCCCCTTCGGAACAGACCAATGAAGCGGTGGCGGCGTTTGTCGAAGAGACCAAGGAAGCGCTGCCTGAGTCCGGCTGGCGCATCCGTGACCGCTCCAATTCCGCGCCGGGTATCCGCCGCACGGTGGGGCAGGTGGCCCTGTTCCTGACGCTGGTGGGCCTGACGGCGCTGATCGTGGGCGGCGTTGGTGTCGGTAACGCCATCAAGAGTTACATCGACAAGAAGCGTGAGGTGATTGCGACCTTCAAGTGCCTTGGTGCGCCGGGCGGGCTGATCTTCCAGATCTATTTCCTGCAGGTGATGGCAATTGCGCTGGTGGGGGTCGCCATCGGCCTTGGGATTGGCGCCGTGGTGCCGATGATCGCGCAGGCGTCGCTGGCAGAGTTGCTGCCGGTGCCGACGGAGTTTGCGGTTCATACGGGGCCGCTGGTGCTGGCTGCGATCTACGGCATTGTCACGGCGGTGGCGTTTGCCGTGTGGCCACTGGCCAGGGCACGGGACATTCCGGCGGCCGGATTGTTCCGGGACATTGTTGCGCCGGCCAGCCGCTGGCCGCGCCCGTTCTACATTGTGCTAACGCTTGGCTCTCTGGCGACCCTGGCAATTCTGGCCGTGGCGCTGACGGAAGACTATCAGCGGCTGTTTGCCGTCTGGTTCCTGGTGGGTACGGCAGCTGCCTTTGGTGTGCTGCTGCTCACCGCTGACCTGATGATGTGGGTGGCCAAGCGTGTGGGCCGTCCGAAGATGCCGTCCCTGCGCATTGCGCTGGCCAATCTGTACCGGCCGGGTGCGCCTACGGGCTCTGTGGTGCTGTCACTTGGTCTTGGTCTGACGCTGCTTGTCACGATCTCGCTGATTGACGGCAACATCACCCGGCAGGTTTCAACGCAGTTGCCGGATCGGGCACCGTCGTTCTTCTTCCTTGATCTGCAAAAGGGTCAGCTGGATGGCTTCAACACCATTCTGGATGAGACGGACGGGATTGCGAACGTCAACCGGGTGCCGATGATCCGTGGACCGATTGTTGCGGTGAATGATGTGCGGGCCGGTGATGTGGAAGCAACACCGGACACGCGCTGGGCCCTGCGCGGTGACCGTGGCTTTACCTATTCAGCCGCACTGCCGGATGGATCAGAAATTCTCGAAGGGGAGTGGTGGCCGGAGAATTACGCGGGGCCGCCGCTTGTGTCCTTCACCAAGGATCTGGCTGACGGCTGGGGCATCGGCATCGGCGACACGCTGACCATCGACGTGCTGGGTCGTGAGATCACGGCTGAGATTGCGTCCTTGCGCGAAGTGACGTGGCAGACGGGCGGCATCAATTTCATTCTCGTGTTCTCGCCCGGCGTGCTGGACAACGCGCCGCAAACCATCCTGTCCACGGTGACGATGGATGAAGCAGGCGAGCTAGAACTGCAGCGGCAGGTGACGGATGCGTTCCCCAATGTGACGAGCATTCGCGTCAAGGAGGCCATCAGCTCTGTGTCGGCGTTGCTGGAAGACTTGGTGCTTGCAGTGCGCGCGACCAGCGTCGTGACAATCATCGCCGGTATTCTTGTGCTGGCAGGTGCCATGGCGGCGGGGCATCGGCATCGTGTGTATGACTCAGTGGTACTCAAGGTCCTGGGTGCCACGCGGGCCAAGGTGCTGGGCGCCTATGCGCTGGAATATGCGTTGCTTGGCTTCGGCACGGCACTGATTGCCGCAAGTGCCGGCACCCTGGCGGCCTATCTCGTGATCACGCAGGTGATGCAGGCTGAGTGGGCGTTCCTGCCGGTGACCCTTGGCGTCACGGTGATCGGGGCGACGGTCATCACCATGGGCTTCGGTCTGGTGGGGACTTGGTCAGCCCTGAGCCGCAAGGCAGCGCCGATCCTGCGCTCGGAATAGACATGCTTGACGTTGCGGTGCTTGAAACCGAGCGCATGACACTCGCGCCTCTGGGTGACGATCACCGAGACGGCGTGCGGGCCTTGTGGTCGCAGCCTGCCGTTGTCCGCCACTCAGGCCGCGTGCTGGATCAATTCGGCATTCCCATCATGATGCCGATGACGTCGCTGGAAGATGCGGACAGGCTCATTGCGTTCTGGCAAAAGGCGCAGGCGGGCGGCTGGGGGTGTCGCTGGGCGATGCTGCTGGGATCTGCGCAGGCCTTTGCCGGCATGGTCGGCTTCAACGCGCTGAGCCCAGCGGCTGAAGTCGCTTATCATCTGCACCCGGACTATTGGGGGCAGGGACTGATGCAGGAAGGCTGCGAGGCGGTGATCGACTGGCGCCTTGTAGACAAGGCCGTGGCGCGCATTGACGCGTTTGTAGAGCCCGCCAATGTGCGCTCAATCGCGCTTGCTCAAAGGCTGGGTCTGTCTGCCACCGGCGACATGGCCGAAGGCGCTGAGCGGTATTCGCGGGCGGTCTGATCCGCGTAGCGTGACCGCGCGTACTCTGTTTCATGCAAGGGAGGCAGGCGATGCCCACACTGTTTGAACCGGGACGAACAACAACCCCCAAGGCGGGTAAGTATAGCCGCGTCATGAGTTCCATGTTGGGTCAGGGAAAACGCACACAGCTTTGCCCGGACGACCCGCGGCTGGATGGCAAGATTGCGTTGGTCACTGGTGGTACCGGCGGCATTGGACAAGAGATTGTGCGTGGTCTTGCTCGCCGTGGTGCGGATGTGATTGTGGCCGCACGCGGCGGAGCACAGGCTGAATCGGACTGTCGGCAGATCGCGCAGGACACCGGCCAGCATGTGTCTTTCCTTCGCCTTGACCTTGGCAACATTCAGGCCGTGCGAGAAGCAACGGCCGCGCTGCAGGAGCGGCTGGCAGGACGCTGGCTGGATATTGTGTGTGCGAATGCCGGTGTCTGGCCAAACCGACATGGAACATCGGCAGACGGATTTGAGACCGCCTTTGCCGTCAACTGTCTTGGTCATCATGTGTTGATCAAGGGGCTGATGAACCGCGCCATGCTGGCGGACCAAGTGCGCATCGTGGCGACGAGTGGCGACATCTACATTCTCAGTGACGATTGTACGCCGGACTTCACTTACAAGGGCGGCGGGACCATGGCCTATTGCCGCAGCAAGCTCGGTAATCTGTGGCAGTTCGGTGAATTGGCGAAGCGCCATCCGGAGCTGCAGGTGGTGATGGTGCATCCCGGTGTTGCGGCAACGGCTCTTGAAGGGCCGTCCACAGGCATTGGTGGGTTCGTAAAGCGGCAGATCATGGCGTCGCCCGAACAGGGTGCGCAGGCCAGCCTGATTGCCGCCACGCAGGAGCTGCCGTCGGGCACTTACTTTCACAACATGTACGGCGTGATGGCCCTTCGCGATCAGGATCCGGCAATGGACGCGGACAAGGCGGCCCGTTTCTGGGATCTGCTCGAGACCCTTGCGGCCTCCAGGGCCGGCACGCTGGCAGCCTGACGTCAGCTCTGCGGCGGGATTGAGTAGGTCACGGTTGCATGGGCCACCAGGTCCGTGTCGCCCTCGCTGACGATGGAGACATCGCCGATGGCGAGGCGTTTGCCGAGTTTAAGGATGCGGCAGGTGGCGACGGTGGCGCGTGGCTCGGGCTTGCGCATGAAGTTGATGTTGAGGTTGGTAGTGACCGCCAGGGCCACGGGGCCGATGCGCGACAGGACGGCAGCGTACATAGCGCTGTCGGCGAGGCCCATCATGGTTGGGCCGGACACGGTGCCGCCGGGACGCAGCTGGCTATCGTTGAAAGGCAGGCGGCAAATGACCCCGTCTGCGGTCACATCAGTGACCTGTGAGCCGGTTTCGCTGTTCCATTGAGGGAATTCGCGCCGTAAGAACGCGTTCAAAGTAACCACATCCATTTTAAGTGTTTGAATACTCAACGAATTTCCTCTTGCGATACCTTAGAACGCCTTGAAACTGGCATAATTCCAGCCGATATTATGGGCTAGAGTTTTGTTTATCGACGTTTCGATTGATCAACCTTGAGAGGATCATAAACACCATGGCTGACTACGACAGCGAAGTCCTTCGTGGCCGTAGCCCCGCGCAAGCTCGCGGCGCCGATATTGATGCCGGCCTGCGCAGCTACATGCTGGGCGTTTACAACTACATGGCCGGCGGTTTGGCGATAACAGGCGTCATTGCCTATCTCGCCTATGCAATGGCTGTGGTCCAGACCCCTGAAGGCCTGATGCTTTCAGCGTTCGGCAACCTGCTGTTCAACAG
>JBCBUN010000055.1:0-8139 GCA_039818145.1 Pseudomonadota bacterium | reverse complement strand
TCTTCATGTCGGTTCCGATTGCGTGAATTTCTATTCGTTGGTGTACATCAATTCACCATCACCAGTTTACCCACAGGCTTGCGATCAAGCTGATCGCGTAAGGCCTGCGGTAGCTCGGCCATGGGGCGCGTGATGACCGGCGCTGGCGTGAGATCACCGGCGGCAATCCAGCCCAGCAGCGTGCCGAACTGTTCCATGGCCACGGCCGGGTTCGCGCGCACTTCGCCTCCCCAGTCCGCGCCCACAATCGAGCAACGCTTGAGCAGGGGAATGTTCAGCCCGACCTTGGGAATGTCGCCCGCCGCAAATCCAACCACGAGATGCCGCCCGCCCGGCGATAGGGACCGCATGGCCGCTTCTGCAAGCGTGCCGCCGACAGGATCATAAACCAGATCAAGGCCGCTCTCTTGGGTTAGGGCCTTGAGGGCGTCGCGCCAGTTGTCCTGCGTATAATCCACAGCATCGTCCGCGCCTGCCGCAATGGCTGCCTCGCGCTTGGCCTCAGTGGATGCCGCCGCGATAACCCGCAGGCCCATGGTCTTGGCAACAGCAATCGCCGCCTGGCCAACACCGCCTGCCGCACCCAGCACCAGCGCCGTCTCGCCGGGTTGGGCTTTGCCGCAGTCACGCCACGCATAGATCGCGGTGGCGTAGGAGATGGCAAACCCCGCAGCCAGTTCGTCGCTCAACCCGTCGGGTGTGGGAATGCACCCCATCGCCGGAGCCACCAGCTTGTCCGCATAGGCGCCCGGCGCGGTCCCCATCACGCGTTGACCAACCGCAAGGTGCGAGACCTTCTCCCCGATGGCACTGACCACACCTGCAAACTCGTTACCCGGCATATAAGGAAGGGGAGGTTTTACCTGATACAGGCCCTGCACCAGCAGGCCATCCACAAAGCCCACACCCGCCGCGGTGATGTCCACCACCACGTCTTGCGGCCCGGGCTCAGGATCAGCCACGTCTGTCCGCGTGAGGTCTTCAGGCGGGCCAAACTCATCGACAACAAACGCTTTCACGGCTCTCTTCTCCCATGGTCACTATGTTTCCAAAGTCATGCGGGGTAACGTGCAACTTGTCTAGGCAGAGGGGTCACTCAATGTATCGCGTGTTTTCAGGGTTTGTCGTCGGCGCGTCAGCGCTGCTCCTCGCAGGCTGCGTCTCGTGGGACTGGTCGGAGCCGGACGATTTCTTCGCGTTCTACGAGTTGCCTGAACAACCGCAGATGGCAGACGCCACCTTCTGCCACGCCTATGGGTGCCAGGTGCGCACACAGGTTGATCTGCGTCCCCACTGGCAGGCAGTTCGCGCCGAATTCGCCAACGTGAACACAGCGGCAGAAGAACGCTACGCCATAGCGCAGGCGGTGGGTGTTGTTGAAACAGCCGTCGGCCCGATTCTTGGCACAGCAGATGATCCCGGCGGCGTGCTCAACGCGTCATGGTCCGGCGACCCGGCCTATCAGGACTGCATCGACGAAGCCGCCAACACCACGATGCTGCTGGTCCTGATGGAGCGCGAAGGCCTGATCCGCCATCACAACCTGCACTCCCCCTCCATCCGTGGGGCGTTTATCGACGGCCGCTGGCAGCACTACACGGCTGTGATTGAAGAAACAGCCACCGAAGAACGCTACGCCATCGACAGCTGGTTCCGCACCAACGGCGAACCCGCCTATGTCATGCCATTTCAGGAATGGTACACGGGCTACGGCATTCCCGCTGACGCTTAAGGGCCCGACCTACCGAGGGGAAGGGCACTGCGTTCAGGGCGCATTCATGCCGCGCCCATGACCATGCCGCTATGCGCAGATCACAATACTCGAATTAGTCCAGATACGGATTGTCAGGGGTGGTTCGAGATGTAACGATTTGCAGCTCGCTTTGGGCTTTTGCGCATTTGATGCAACAAGATCCGGAGCATTGGTCCTGGGGAGGAACCGCGCATGTCTGATCATTCAAAAAAGTGGCGTTTTTCAAGTCGTGTGGTTCGCGAACTGGCGGCGTGCACCAGCGTCCTGATTGCGGCCCTCTCGCTCGCCGCACCGGCGCATGCGGACGCGCTGACCCCGGGAACCTATCAACTCGTCGCGACTGAAACAACGAAATGCCTGACCAGTGGGACACAGGTTCAGGGGCCAGACTCCATCGCAATAATGTTGAGGCCCTGCGACAGGAGCGGCAACAATGGTCACCAGCTGTGGATCACCAAGGTCGACCGTCAAAGTCGCGGCTTCTATTTCCAGAACCAGGCGACCGGCAGGTGCCTCACGCTGGAGAGCCAAGCCACGCTTTCTGGCAGAACAGTTTATGAGCCCGGCCTTGCAGTCATCGAGGAAGACTGCATTGCGGGTCCGGCCTGGTATCAATTGTGGTCAGAGGACAACCTTAATGGCCATCGTGCCCTGGTATCTCACCGCGATCGTTTCTGTGTCTCGTTTGGAGCGGATGCCCGCTACCGCGACTGCGCCGCGGTAGGTGTCGCTGAGGCCAAATGGTATGGTTTTAGCCTCAGGGAGCCAGGCAAAACATCAACGCATGGCGCGTCAGGATCCGTGGCCAAAGGGCCCATTCGCAGCGTCAGCGCGCCCAGAGTCCTTGAGGCTCATGCTGACACCGTGGAATTTGTCGCCTTCAGCCCGGACGGTACCCGTGTCCTGTCAGGCGGCCTCGACGATCAAGTGCTCATTTGGGACCCCAAGTCACTGGCCATCACCGCACGGCTGACCGGCCATGAGCGGAGCGAAGTAATTGACGGTGTTCTGTCCGGTGCCTGGAGCCCGGATGGCAAGCAGGTCGTTACTGGCGGCTCGGACGCGACCATGCGCATTTGGGACGCGAGGACCGGTACTCAGCAACGTGTTCTCGACGGGCATCGCTTCAATGAGAAAACCCGCCGGTCCGCTGGTGTCAGAGCCGTCATCTGGGCGCCGAATGGGCAATCGATTGTCAGCATGGGAACAAATGAAAACATGGCCGCAATCCTCTGGAATGCGCAATCCCTCAGCCCGATCGAGACTCCCGCGGACTTCAATTCCCAAAACAGGGGTGTTTTTTCCGCCAGCTTGAGCCCGGACCAGTCTCGGCTGGCCGTTGGGTCTAGAGACGGAGTGCTGCGCATCTGGGACATCGCCTCCCGTCGCATCGTCCACGAGTGGCGACCGCCCAACCTGAGCTCATTCCAGAAGATCATGGGTTCTGTTGACTGGAGCCCGGATGGAACAAAAATCGTCACAACGAGCTGGGACGGTGGTCTGCGCATCTGGGATGTACGGACAGGTCAAATGATCAGACGTCTCGACCTCGATCAGTTGACGGAGGCGAAGTGGAGTCCGGATGGGGCCTACATTCTCACCGACGGCCACGGCAACATCATCGAAGCAGCAACCGGCAGGATTGTTCACAAGGTGGAGCGGAACAACACTTCACTGTACACGGTCGACTGGAGCCCGGATGGCCGCACCATCGTGGCAGGTGCTACGCGCAAAAAGGTTCTCGTCTGGCAGCTTGATCGCTAAGGCAATACCCGCAGCGTGCTGAGCCTCCGAACTGGTGAGGGGAGGTGGTGCCCCGGTTCTCCAAGGACCCAGCAGGAGCTACTTCTTCGCCGCTGTCCATGTGCCTTTGACCGGGACCTGCGGGCAGCGCCGCGGCGGCGCATCGTCATCGAACATGTCTTCGAAGACGCATCCCCAGTCGACGGACGTGCCGTCGAAATTCCCTGACATGGTCTCGCCCTCGTGGGTGCCATCCAGGTCGAGATTGAACACGGTTTCCACGGATTTGAGGTCGTCGTCCCAGGCCCGCTGCAGCAGGTCCAGGGCGGCACGGCCATTGGACACCTTGCCTTCGACCACCATTCTATCCCTTCCGTCTTTCACCTCTGTCAGCACGAGACCGTTTTCCGGCAGGTCGAAGGGCAGGGGCGGCAGTTCGCCAAGACCGTCGATGCCCTGAAGCGTCAGCACCATTTCCCAGGCCCCGGCCACATCGCCCAGCTTGTCCGATTTGAGCCGGTCACATAGCCATTGCGCCGCCTGCTCGGTTACCTTCATGGCATTGGCGGTATCCTCGAAGATCGCAAACTCGGCGCTCTGCTTGAGACGGATCAACTTGCGCCGTTCCAGCTCCGCGTCATAGCGGTTGTTGAAATCCTGCAGCATGATCAGCACCGGCGTGCGGATGCGCGTATCCCCGGGAGCAGCGTCACCAGCGCTGCGCAATGCGTCGGTCACGCCACCGAAAGTGCGCCCGAAGAAATTCCAGCCTGTGGTCGGTTCTTCTGCATCAGCGCCAAGCGTCGATACCTCGACGCGTTCTCCCTCAGGCATGGTGTTATTGATGAAGCACTGCAGGTTGCGGCGGTTGAGTTCCCGTGGGTTTCCTTTCGGGTCATCGCCGCCACCGCGCAGATAGTGCTGAATGTAAGTATCGATCTGCTTGCTGGTCAGCTTGCCGTCTTCACCGTGACGCAGGTCGGGGTCTTCAAGAAAATTGTAGTAACCCACATCAATTCTCAGCAGGCAGTCCTTTACTTCCAGTTCCTCGTAGCTTTCCTTGAGGTTGGCAAGTCCGAGCATGACAGCGCCGGGTACGGATGAATTACCCGCTGCCCCCATATATTCTAGGAACTTGGCAAGCCCTAACTCCACCGTCTCATCCCGCGCGAAGTCGGTAATGGCCTTGGCGTCCTGGTTGATCACCGCCTGCGCAACCGTGTTGGCCTTGAGCACATGCACCCAGTTGTTGGCAGCCGTCACCATATCCGCCTTGATGCTGAACGTGATGCCCTCCACCAGATCTTCCGTGGCCGCGGCCTGCGCGGTGAAGTTCTCAATCACCGATTGAGCGTAGCGGTCCTGCGCCTTGCCAACGAGATTGCCCTTCACGAAATCCTTGAACGCCTGGCTCACCTCGGTGGCTTCCTCGCCACGCAGAGTCGTACCGGGCAGGTCGCACTGGGCGGCGGCAAGGGCGGGTACTGGCGCCAGACAGATACCGGCAATGAGCGCCGGTCCCATGAGCCTTCTACTCAGCTTCCGGTCGGATTTTCCACGTGATTCAAGGGGAATGAGAGAGCGTGCCATGACGATGCTTTCCGATTTTGCCTGTCGGTCCAGCAAGGTGCGTCACTGGTCAGGTCCCAGGCAGGTGCAGATAACAACCAAGGATCAGATACGCGATCTGAACGCAGTTTAGCGCGTGCCACCACAAATGCCTATCGCCGCGTCAGCCGTAGCAGCAATAGCGCGACCACGCTCATCACCAGAACGGAGACAGCGCCTGCCCAAACGCCCGTTTCAAGAAAAGGGGCCGCAGCGGCTGTGCACAAAGCGGTGGCGGCCATTGACGCAAACAGGATGAACGCACTGGCGCGCGCCGCATGGCTGGGCATCATGTCGATGGCGCGGGCAAACCCGGCACCGCCCCGTAGCCCCAGGCCGATGCAGGTGGGCACCGCCGCCAGGGCATGCATCCACCATAGGGGCTGGGCCGCCAGCAAAGTGTATCCAACCAGCAGAATGCCGCCTGCGATCTGCAGCTGATTGCCCACGACGATGAGGCGGTCAGCCCCCCAGCGCAGCGCCAGCTTACCGGTCATCTGCGCCGCCACCAGAAAGACGCCGACCCACAAAATCTGCGTGCCGACAAATTCAGTAGGTCCGCTGTCCATGTGGAGGCGCAGCAGGGCAGGCGTGCTGAATACCAATCCCAGAAAGCCGCCAAGAGCAGCCGCGTGGGACAGCGCATAGCCCATATAGGCCGGGTGTTTCAGCAGCGCCGTGTAGCCAAGCAGCGCGCCAACAAGATCACGGCCCTGTTTCGGCCGCTCGCGCGGCATCGCCATGAAGGCAATGATGCCCGCAGGAATGGTGATGATCGCCAGCAGCCAGAAGTTCCATGACCAGCCAAACGTGATGAAAATCCACGCGCCCAGTATGGGGGCAAAGGCGGGAATCACCGCGTCAATGGAGCCGATGATCGACATGGCATGGATGGCGCGGGCTTCTTCAAACAGCGCACGGACCAGCGGCGCCGTCAGTGCGGCACTGGCCGCGCCTGCGGCCCCCTGCACAAAGCGGGCTGCAATCAGTGCGTCAGCACTTTGCGCCATGGCGCACGCAATGGTGGCCGGGACGAACAGCGCAACCGATGCCCCAAGCACGGCGCGCCGGGAATAGATGTCGCCAAATGCCCCCATGAAAATCTGCGAGATCGCAAAGCCCGCCGCAAAAGCGACAAGCGTCATCTGCGCGGACTCAAGGCTGATCCCCAGGATCTCCGGCAGGGCGGGTACCGATGGCAAATAGAGATCCGTCGCCGCCAGCGCCAGCATGTTGAGCGCCACGATGGACCCGAGCATCAACGCCCGCCGTCGCGGGGACACGGTCTCAGCGTAGATCTCTATGGGGTGATCATCAGCGTGGGTCACGGCGGCGTCCTCAAACAGGGCCGCGCACTATCGGACTGGTGGACTAAAAATTACAGCCCGAACTCCGACATATCTACTATGCGCCCCTGCTCGATGGAGCGGTGGGCGGCCAGTCCCATGGCCACGGAGCGCAGCCCGTCCCCCACAGAGACAAGAGGTTTTGTGCCCGAGCGGATGGCGTCCTGAAACGCCAGATGCTGATAGTAGGACGCCCCGTGGTGATGCCCCGCATCCAGCACCTTCTGGTCCACGTCAATATGGCTCCGCACAGTCTCGTTGCCGGTGTTGAGCGTATGCGCAAGCTCGCTTTGCGGAATGGTGACTTCCAGCGCGCCCTTGGTGCCGGTGACGGTCAGGTGCTCTCGCTGCTCCAGTGCCGTCACGAACATGCACAGCTCGTGGCAGGCCCGCACCCCGTTGTCGAACTCAACAATCACAAACGCATTGTCCATGATGTCCGGCGTTCTGCCGTCATAACTTTCATCCAGATGGTTCACGTCCTGCCCGCCGGACGCCATCACCTTGCGCGGTTCAGACCCGATGATGTGGCGCATCAGGTCAAAGAAGTGGCAGCTCTTCTCCACGAGCGTGCCGCCGGAGTTCCGGTTGAACCGGTTCCAGTCGCCGACCTTCTGAAGGAACGGAAAGCGGTGCTCGCGGATCGTCAGCATTTTGACGTCGCCCACAGCGCCCGCGCGGATCTCCTCCACAAACCGTGTCACCGGCGGCATCCAGCGATACTCAAGCCCCATCCACACCACTCCGGGATGGGTGGACGCGGCCAGCTCGATCCATTGGCAATCATCAAAGGTGGTGCACAGCGGCTTTTCGATCAGCAGATGCTTGCCGGTTGCCAGCGCGTCCTCCACCACATCTTTGTGGGTGTGGTTCGGCGTCGCGATGATCAGCGCGTCAAAGCTGTCCGGCTTGGCAAACAGGTCGCGATAGTCCGCATAAAGCTCAATGGGTTTGCCCTCCATGGTGAGCTTCGCCCAGTCGCGCGAGCCTTCATGGGGGTCGGCGGCCGCCACCACTTCCGCGCCATCAATAATGGCAATGTTGCGAATATGCTCATTGCCCATCATCCCCGCGCCGATGATCGCGTAGCGGATTGGTTTGGTCATCGATGTCATAGGTGTTTTTTTCTACATATACCGTGCCGGCTGCACTAAGAGGTGAACTCTCAAGGTACGTCACAGCCCCAAGAGAGTTGTATTTCGCGATGCAATTGTCCAAGCGAAACTGCCAAGTAGTAGTGTTTCGCCTTCTCCTCAGCCGCTATCTTTATAGTGTCTGGCTCAGAAATGGGGAGAGGGTTTTCTGCAAACCAATGAGGCCAAGAGCGTTTGGGCCATTCATCAGGGAACATTTTGCGAAACTGTTGACCTTGTTCACAATTTTCCATGCATACCTGAAAAATGCCGCCAATTGTCCCCGTATCAGGTTGTTTAACATCTGACGATTTGTGGATTGGCTGAAGCCAAAGAAGGTAGTCAAAAAACTCCTTGGGCCACTCGGGCGCATCGTCAACGAGAGCAACACGAGCCCTGCTCGTTCGCCCAGCCAGAGCGAGGAGGTACCCAGCTGCAAACCATCCATGGCTTGCGGCCAACCGCAAATCTTCGAAGAAACCTAGGCGGATGCGTATGCCATTGTTCATGGCGTATGTTTCAGCAGCCTGTGGGTAACCTTTGGACTCTTTGGTAT
>JBCBUN010000054.1:0-8140 GCA_039818145.1 Pseudomonadota bacterium | reverse complement strand
GTGGCACGGGCAGGATGTCCGCTTTCCTGGCCATGCGCGCGCGTTGACAACCGGCTATGCCAGCATCAGCGAAGAAAAGCTTCGCGATCAGCTTGCACAAGACATGGAATCGACACCGATCCTTGAAGGCGAAGTTGCCTACCTGGATGAGGATGGTGCGGTCCTCAAGGACGGACGCCGCATTGAGGCACATGCGGTCATCGACGGGCGCGGCCAAAAGGCAAATACCTCACTGGCCATTCGGTTTCAGAAATTTGTCGGGCAGGAACTGGAACTGGAAGAGCCTCATGGGCTGACCCAGCCGGTCATCATGGACGCCACGGTTCCGCAGGAAGACGGCTACCGCTTCTTCTACCTGCTGCCCCACACACCAACCTCCTTGTTGGTTGAGGACACCCGCTACTCAGATGGCGCAGCCCTGAATGACGATGTGTTTCGCAGCGCCATTGCGGACTACGCCACAAGTCATGGCTGGAAGATCAGGAAGGTGCTGCGTGAAGAGCGCGGGGTGCTCCCAATCGCCCTTGGCGGCGATTTTGATGCTTTCTGGGAAGGAACTCCGAAAGGCACAGGCAGAAGCGGACTGGCGGCTGCCCTCTTTCACCCGGTAACCGGTTACTCACTCCCGGACAATGTGCGTCTGGCGCAGGCGATTGCAGCCCTGCCACACATCACATCACAAACCGTCGCACAGACGACCCACACCCATGCCAAGGCTGCATGGGACAAGCGGGGGTTTTACCGCCTGTTGAACCGCATGCTGTTTGACGCCGCCCGCCCGCAGGATAGGTACAAGGTTCTGGAACGTTTTTACCGCCTTCCCGAGCCGCTGATTGCCCGGTTCTATGCCGGACAAACAACACTCGCCGACAAGGCCCGCATTCTCACAGGCAAGCCGCCCGTCTCCATCCTGGCCGCGATGCGCTGCCTCAAGGAACCAAAGTCCGGAGTATCTCAATCATGAACATCGCAACGCCTTCATCAAAGAAGGCTGTCGTTATCGGCGCAGGCTTTGGTGGCATCGCCCTCGCTATTCGTCTGCAGTCAGCCGGTTTCCAGACAACGCTGCTTGAAAAGCGCGACAAGCCCGGGGGCCGCGCTTACGTGTATGAAGACAAGGGCTTCACATTTGATGCCGGCCCCACGGTCATCACGGACCCATCCGCCCTAGAAGAGCTGTTCGCGCTCTCCGGCCGCAAGATGGAAGACTATGTGACCCTTCTGCCCGTTGACCCGCTCTACCGCCTGGAATGGGAAGACGGCACGAGCTTCGATTACACAAACGATTCCGACGAACTGTTCCGTCAGATCAACAAGCTGAACCCGAAAGATGTGGACGGCTACAAGCGGTTCCTCGATTACTCACGTGATCTGATGGAAGAGGGCTATATCAAGCTTGGCCATGTGCCATTCCTCAATTTCCGTTCGATGATCAAAGCCGCACCGCAGCTGGCCCGCCTGCAGGCATGGCGCAGCGTTTACTCAAAGGTTTCAAGCTTTGTCGAAGACGAGCACCTGCGACAGGCGTTCAGTTTCCACTCGCTCTTGGTTGGCGGCAATCCGTTTGAAACGTCCGCCATCTACGCCTTGATCCACGCGCTTGAGCGTGAATGGGGCGTATGGTTTGCCAAAGGCGGCACCGGTGCTCTGGTCAGCGGCATGCTTGATTTGTTCAAGGATTTGGGCGGCGAGCTGTATCTCAACGCGGATGTAGCGGAGATCACCACATCCGGCACCAAGACAACCGGTGTGACCTTGAAAGACGGCACCCACTTTGTCGCGGACATGGTCGCTAGCAATGCAGACGTGGTTCATACCTACGAAAAAATGCTCGGCCATACAGACCGCGGGCGCAAGGAGGCTGCCCGCCTCAAGTCCAAGCGCTTCTCCATGTCACTCTTTGTCATCTATTTCGGTGCCAACAAGCGCTACGAAGACATTCAACATCACACCGTCATCTTCGGGCCGCGCTATCGCGAGCTGATCGGTGAAATCTTCAACGGCAAAGAACTGGCCGACGACTTTTCCCTGTATCTCCATGCCCCAACTCGCACGGATCCATCGCTGGCACCGGAAGGACACGGATGTTTCTACGTATTGTCCCCCGTGCCGCATCTGGGACACGCCGACATCGACTGGGATGTGGAAGGTCCGAAATACCGAGACCGCATTCTGGGCTATCTCGACAAGCACTACATGCCCGGCCTGATGAACAACCTCGTCACGACACGTCACTTCACACCGAATGACTTCCGCGATGAGCTCAACGCCTACAATGGCTCTGCCTTCTCGCTGGAACCGGTCCTGACCCAGTCAGCATGGTTCCGCAGCCACAACCGTGATGACAAACTGGAAGGCATGTACATTGTCGGCGCAGGGACGCATCCAGGTGCCGGCATTCCCGGGGTGGTAGGATCCGCAAAGGCAACAGCGCGCATTGTTCTTGAAGACTTCGACATGGAGCCTGTGGCCTAGCGGCAGGACAATCCAACAATGGATGACGTAGTTGCAGAAGCCCGCACCACAATTCAGCAAGGCTCAAAGTCCTTTGCCGGTGCTGCCGCCCTTTTTGGGCGTGACATGCGCGAAAGTGCCTACATGCTCTATGCATGGTGCCGATACTGCGATGATGTGATCGACGGTCAGGAACTCGGCTTTGCGAAGGCGGAGGAGGATACCAGCGATCCTCACGCCCGCTTTGAAATGCTGCTTGAGCGCACTCGCGCTGCCTATCGCGGTGAGCCAGTAGATGATCCCGTGTTCACATCGTTTCAGCGCGTTGTGCAAAAGCATGACGTGCCGGAGCAATATCCACTGGACCTGTTGCGTGGCTTTCACATGGATGTGGCGGAACACACCTACGCCACTCCAGCCGACACCTTGACCTATGGCTACTACGTGGCGGGTGCAGTGGGCGTCATGATGGCAATGGTCATGGGTGTGCGCGACGAGCATATTCTTGACCGCGCCTGCGACCTTGGCATCGGTTTTCAGCTCACCAATATTTCGCGCGACATCATTGATGATGCCCGCATTGAGCGCATCTATCTGCCAAAGGCCTGGCTGGAAGAAGAAGGCGTTGCCTATTCCACCGCGGCTATTCTTGATCCCGCCAACCGTCCTGCCATTGCCCGCGTTGCCCTCAGGCTGGTGATGGAAGCAGAGCCTTACTACGCATCATCGGATTATGGCATTGCCCATCTGCCGTTCCGCGCTGCATGGGCCATCGCGACAGCAAAACGTATCTATCGCCGCATCGGCATGGAGGTGCTGGCCAAGGGCGAGCAAGCCTGGGACACCCGTGCAGGAACATCCACAGCACAGAAAATAGGATATGTCGTTCTGGGTTTGGGTGATGCCATCGCATCACGCTTCCGGAAGTCAGCCTCGGGCACTCCGCGCACCGGGCTTTGGACGCGCGCGACGGATCTTAAGTCTGCAAACTAGGCAGCCTTCTTGCTCTCTTTGAGCTGCGCGCGAAGTTTGTCGGGACTCGGTGCATAGACAAATCCGAAAGAGACGCATCCATCCCGGGTATGCACTGCATGATGCAGATGATGGCTTTCCACCAGCCGACCCAGATAGCCTCCCTTGGGGTGGTATCTGAACGGCCAGCGTTGATGCACCAGACCGTCATGGGCCAGATAGTACAGGACCCCATAGGCGGTAATCCCGGCAGCCACCCACCAAAGCGGCGACCACAGATAGGTGCCCGCAAGGAACAGCAGGATCGAGAATCCTGCGAAAACGACCGAGTACAGATCGTTCTTCTCAAACCACCCGTTGCGGGGACGGTGATGGCTTTCATGCCACGCCCAGCCCCAGCCATGCATGATATTTTTGTGCGCCCACCAGGCGAACAGCTCCATCGCCGCAATGGTGCCAAGCACAATTGCCAGAGGACCAAACATACTCATGCTGGATGAACCTCCCTGTTATGAGCCATGAGCGCCGCCCGGCGAACCGCAGGCAAGCGCCACCATGGTTCAGTTGGGTGATGATGATGCTCGAGATGGTAGCCGAAGTGAAAACAGGTCAACAATGATAGCACCGGCGGCAGATCAACGCTGCGGGCCCGATGCTCATCGTCAAAGGGCTCACCTGCAATCGGGCGGTGCGGCTGGTAGGTACCAAAGTAAAACAGCTGCAAAGACGACAGCAGCGCAGGCAGCGCCCAGAAAACCAACAGATTTACAATCGGCGCCCCGATCACAAACACATAGACAGCCAGAATGGCCGTCAGAATGCCAAACTCTTTCACTCCGAAATAGTATCGAAAGAAGCCGTAGTACCAGGCCACAAAGCTGTTCGGGTTTTCAAAGTTGTAGTCGGGATCATCCGCGGTGCCAGGCTTTGCGTGATGCCGCATATGCTCTTTGGCCAGGGCCTCAAAAGAAAACCCGGCGTAGATCAAAAGACAGAACCTAGCGATGCCGCGGTTCAGCGCCGGACGGAACGGCGCGATGGACCCATGCATACCGTCATGGGCAACAATGAAAAGCCCGACCGACAGCACGGTCTGGGTTGCCACGATCGCAGGCGCCAGCCAAACCCACACGCCGGAGAGCGGCATGAAGAACACAGACACTATGTGCACAACGAGCCAGGGCACAATGACTGCTGCGGACGCAGCCAGACCCATCACCGCCTGCCGGTTTCGCGATAGCTTGGGCAGCTGCCCGGCATGAAGCGGTTTCGTCATGCAGCACGCTCCTTTACCCGGGTTGCGATCCACGAAAACAACAAAGCCACAAACGAGAACCCGGCAAGCAGCATCCATGTGCCCTCAAGGTCCGGGGTAGCAACATCCCTGAACAGAACCGCCTGATAGGCGTCAATAACCCAGCCCGTGGGGGTCATCGCGCCGAGATCCTGTATCCACTCCGGCATCATATAGCGCGGCACCATGGAGCCGCCCACCGCTGACATAACCAGTACAATGGCGTTGCCTGTTGCAAGCGCCTGCGCCCGCGTGGCGGCAACAGACACAATCGCCATCGCAAGCCCGGCTGCCGATGTCGCTGCAAGAAGCGTTGTCACAGCAAAGGCTCCAAACGCATCCCAGACCACAACTTCATAGCCAAGCCAGGCGACTGCAAAAACCACACTCGCCTGCATGGCCCCCTGCCCGGTCAAGAATAGGTACTTGCCCGCAACCAGTGCTCCGGCACCACCACGTGTGAGCATCAAACGATCGACAATGCCACTGGCACGATCCTCGATCATGCCCACCGCACCCTGAAGCGCGGCGAAGAACAGGAACATGATGGTGATGGCCCCGGCATAATACGTAACAGCAGGATCCCGCTCTCCTTCCGCCGCGGCCAGGATGTCAACAACCGGTGGCGACACCGATCCTGGCACTGCGTCGCCCAGCGCCCTCTGCACCGCAGCAGCGGCCAACGCACCGGCAATTGGTTTGGCATCGTCCGCCAGAACAACGACAGGAACCGCGCCCGGTTCCCGTGGTGCCGGCACGAGGACAGGCCCAACCACGACAATTGCTGCATCTGCTTGGCCGGACAGCACCATGTCGCGCGCTGTTGCCCGCGACAGGCTGTCTGCAGGTGCGCCCCCTTGTGCAAAACGTACTTCCGTGTCGCTTGATAGGGCGGTCCCGATAGCTGTGCCCTGTTCGGACTGCGTCGTATCCGCAAACACCACCTTGATCTCAAGTCCGTCGCCCTGAGTGCCGGAAAACACGGCAGCAAAGATGACAAAAATGAGCGCCGGAAGCACGAACGCCATGATGAGGGCACCGCGATCGCGCAGTAGCCCAATGAGACTGGCATAGGAGATGACAAGCACTATGCCACCTCGCTTTCACCAGTGAGGTCCGCATAAAGGCTATCAAGCCCGGGCTGACGCACGCGTGTTTCGCGCACTCTGGCACCGGCTGAAACAAGCTGTGAGGTCAGGGCATCAATGCCCGGTCCATCTGACGACAGTCGCCCGCGCCAGAGGCGTCCTTCCTCGAGCGATTTGAACCCACTGTTTGTCAAAATTGCTGCAACGCCGGGGTCCGCAAGCTCTGCAAGCAGCAAAACCATTTCCTGGGCACCACCATAACGTTCGGCAACCAGTTCATCCGGCGCGCCGGTCTCAACAATCTGTCCTTGAACGATGATGCCCACATTACTGGCGACAGACGCCGCCTGATCAAGATCATGCGTGGTGATAAGAACCGACATGCCGCCCTCGGACAAGGAGCGCAGAACCGCATTGATGCTGTTGCGCGCATCAAGGTCTACGCCGACCGTCGGCTCGTCCAGCACAAGAAGCTTGGGGGCATGCAGCAAGGCAGATGCAATATTTGCGCGGCGCTTGTACCCGCCCGACAAGGTCTCAACGCGCTGGTCAACCCGCTCCTCAAGGCCGGTGGCGGTGATCGCATGATCCACCATCGTCACCAGCTGGGCACCACGAATGCCCGCCAGCCTGCCAAAGACAGAAAGGTTCTCAGCCACCGTCATATAGGGATAGAGCGCAATGTCCTGAGGCACCAATCCAATGCGTCCTCGCGCTACGCGTGACCGAGCTGGATTGTGACCATCAATCAGGACGCTGCCGCTTGTTGGCCTGAGGCGCCCGCAAAGTGTCCGTATAAGAGTGGACTTGCCCGCACCATTCGGGCCAAGCAGGGCGAAGACGTCGCCCGGCATGACTGTCAGGCTGACACCATTCAGCGCCACGCGCTCACCGTAGCGATAAGACACCGCGTCTATCTCAAGAACAGGAGTGGGTGCGGTCACGAGGAGCCCGTTACGCCTTCAGTGCTGTGTCAAACACGAGGCTGCACAGTAGCCGCATTTCTGGCGCAGGCCCAACGACGGCCTCAAACGCTTCAAGCGCATGGTCAATATGATGCCGCACGGCCGCATGGGCGGCATCCAGTCCCTCGACCCGGGCCAGGGTCGGCTTGCCGCCATCCTGGTTTTTGTCTTTTCCCGTACCGGCTGCCGATGTGGCTTCCACATCCAGAATGTCATCAAGGGTCTGAAAAGCGAGACCCAGATGATTGCCGAAGTCATCCAAATGCGTCAGTTGCTTGTCCAGATCCGAACTGCTGCCCGTGAGGGCGCCAGCCTGGGCAGCAAGTGAGAATAGGGCACCGGTCTTTCGGCGATTGACGGTTTCAATATCGGCAGGACTGGCGCCCGCCGCACCATTGACGTCATATTCCTGCCCGCCGGCCAGCCCCTCAGGACCAATCGCCTGCGTAAACAGGGTTGTCAGGTGCGTGCGATGCTCCGCGGTCATGCCATCAAGTCCGGCGACAATGCCATAGGCCTGATTCATGACCGAGATCGCCGCCAGAATCCCTGTCGCCTCGCCAAAGACCCGGTGATTAGTCGCCCGGCCCCGTCGCAGCTCGGCGTTGTCCATCGCGGGCAGGTCATCGATCACCAGCGAGGCAGCGTGGACCATCTCCACAGCACACCCGGCATCAAGCGCAGCCGCTTCATTGCCTCGGCATTGGCGCGCAACCAGTGCCGTAATCACCGGGCGCAAACGCTTGCCGGGAGACAGGACGCTGTAACGCATGGCAGCATGAAGCTGCGACGGCGCCCGGTCCTCAGGCGGCAGCAGCTCAGACAGCCGCTTCTCGACGCTGTCGCGAAGCGCTGTGATCAATGCAAGCGTGGCATCCACATCACTGGGCGATGAGGTTACGACGTCATCGGTCAGATCAAGATGTGACGTGGCGATCGACAAAGACGCTGCAGCTCCCAACAAATGACCGGCTCCAAACAACCCAAACCCGGAAAATCACGGGTTTTCCCTATCCAGTGGTCTTTTACGGCCCAGACAGGTCTTCGGATTGCCCTACTGAGATCACGATAGGCCTCGCAAGACGGTCAATCATGAGTGTGACACGCAAAAACGGGCCTGTCTTGGCAAACAGGCCCGTTCAAACACACATGTTAAATACGGCCTTAAAACATTAAGTCCGCGAGCTTTTTACGCTGATAGGCAGCATCCCCATGCTGGCTGTCTCCCCAAAAGGCGCGACGGCGGTAAAGCTGGGCGTCACAGTCGTAAGTGAAGCCAAATCCACCGTGAAACTTGATGGCGTTCGCGTGTCGTCGGACCAGTTGCTGAGCGGTGCTTCCGCAGCACAGACGCTGGCGCATATTGA
>JBCBUN010000053.1:0-8169 GCA_039818145.1 Pseudomonadota bacterium | reverse complement strand
AGTTGTGTGGGAAGCGTCAATGCCACCAATAAAGTTCACGGCATGGCCGCCAACTTCACCATTGTAGGTGATCCGCGGACTGATACTTGCCGTCGACAGGGCCCGGTCATCCAGCGTGAACGCCCCGATGAAGTCGCTTGAGGTCAGGCTGCGACGGTAGGCAGTATCCACTGTCAATTTCAGACGATCATTCAGTTGCTTCTCGACACCCGCTTCAAACCGGACACCACGTTCTTCGGCAAAATCCAGTGGGTTCTGTGCACCGCGCGGATTGGACTCAACAAGATTGATCCCCGCCGGCAGGTTGACGATGCGGTTGCCCGGCAGACCCAGCTCTTCGGTATTGTATGTCGCGCCCAACCGATATGCCGTATTGCCAATGTCTCCGCTGATCGTTGCAGAGTAGATGTGACGCGTCAGCTGGTTGTTGCGGCGATACCCGTCGCTTTCGGTGGTGTCGGCCGTAAGCGCGATATGCGCCTGCTCACCACCCCACTGAAAGATGCCCCGCGCGCGGCGGTACCCGAAGCTGCCGACTGTCCCGGTTACCGAGACACCGGTTTTCTTTGGCCCGCCCTGAGTAACAATATTGATTGCACCGCCCACAGCGCCTTCACCATACAGAACGGACGCAGCAGCCCCGCGCAGCACTTCGATGCGTTCAATGGAACTGCGAGACACGAGCGCGAACTGAACGCCGGACAGATCAAGGTCATTGATGCGCCGACCATCGACAAGAACAAGCACGTTCTGCGTTGCCTGTTCGCCAAAGCCCCGAATATCAACAACCGCAGAAGAGTTGCCGCTGCCAAAAATATCCCGAACATGCAGGCCCGCTTCAGTCGCGAGAATTTCAGGCAACGTCTGGCCCGGATGACGATCAATTGCCTCGCGATCCACGATGGTGACCGACGAGGAAGTCAGACCTGCGCTCAACCGACTGGCCGTGGAGACCACAGGCGGCAATTCAAATGCACTTGTTGTTTCCTGCGCAGCAACAGGCTGCGCGAATGCGGCAGCGCCAAGCGCTACAACTGCTGTGCTGGCGCACAGTTTTTTGGTGAGCTTCATATGCCCCACCCCCTGGTTCAAATCACACGCGACGTTGGGGAAAGCCCGACGATGCGCATGACGGCAATCTGGAAGGAGGTATGTGAGGAGTACATTCCACCAGCCCCAGCGCCACGTTTACAAAAACGCAGTCGCCAAAGCGGTTTCCCGCAAGGATCGCGCCCACCGCACGACGCCTTAAGGCGATGCTCGCATCGGCAGGTCTCCTGGCTCGCGGGTCACCGCACTTAAAGCCGCCTTCCCAATGCATCGCTGCATCAGTGGCATCATGGCCAAAGCACTCACCGCTCACAGTTGCGGGGGCAGCCGCGGATTTGGACAGTGTCTGTCCGCACCGCATTCCCTTTTCGTCGCTGTTTCCAGCGAACCGATGGTCGAGCGGCTTGTAGCGCCACATTGCTGCACTGCGCAAGAACGAAAACACGGCCCCCGGGACGAAGGCTGACCCTACGTCAACTGCCTACACCGACGAAAAACAGCCAGAAACCGGGGAGAAACCCGCGAAAAACAAGGGATTTCTATTGATACCGCACGCCACCGCCGCCATCATCTGCGAAACAAATTGGACCAAGGTCCAAAAAGGGAGACGCACCCAGATGATCGATCCGAACATTCCCGATGACATTGCAGTCACGGTCGTGGACCCACGCTCCTATGCTGACGGCGACGCGATTGACGAGGCATTTGCAAAACTGCGCAAAGACATCCCCCTCGGCGTTGCAGGACCACAGGGCTTTGAGCCTTTCTGGGTCGTGACAAAACACAAGGACATTGTGGAAGTCGAACGCAACGGAGATGTGTTTCACAACGGCGACAAGGCAACGACCCTCGTTGATGCAAGCACCGACGCGGCTGTACGTGAAATGATGGGCGGTTCGCCCCATCTGGTCCGCTCCCTGGTGCAGATGGACAACCCGGATCACAAGAACTACCGCGGCATTACCGCCGCTAATTTCATGCCTCAGGAGCTCAAGGCGCTTGAAGTCCAGGTCCGCAAGATTGCGAAAAGCTTTGTGGACCACATGGAAGAGTCGGGCCGTAAGAATGACGGTCGTTGCGACTTCGCAAAGGACGTCGCCTTCCTCTATCCGCTTCACGTCATCATGGAGCTTCTGGGCGTCCCACAGTCCGACGAACCCAAGATGCTGAAACTGACACAGGAGTTGTTCGGCGCCGCGGACCCCGACCTCAACCGTACCGGCAAAGAACGCAGCGATCCGAAGGAAGCCCTCGCAGCCCTGTCAGGCACTGTCGCTGAATTCATAGAGTACTTCTCGGCAGTAACCGAGGACCGCCGCAAGACGCCGCGTGCCGACATAGCCAGTGTTATTGCCAACGGCAAGATTGAAGGTGAAGCGCTCGGTGTGCTCGAGGCGATGAGCTACTACATCATTGTTGCCACCGCAGGCCATGACACAACGTCCGGCACCACCGCGGGCACCATGTGGGAGCTTGCGAAAGACCGAGAGAAATTCCTGCAGGTCAAGGAAGACCCAAAGCTCATTCCCCTTCTGGTCGAAGAATCCATCCGCTGGGTAACACCCGTAAAGCACTTCATGCGCTCCGCCACACAGGACACTGTCCTTGGTGGTCAGGAGATCAAGAAGGGCGACTGGATGATGCTTTGTTATCAGTCCGGCAACCGCGACGAAGACATCTTCGACGATCCGTTTGAATTCAAGGTCAATCGTCAGCCGAACCGCCACATCGCCTTTGGCCATGGCGCTCACATCTGCCTGGGTCAGCATCTGGCTCGTATGGAAATGCGGGCTCTGTGGGAAGAGCTACTGCCACGCCTAGACAGTGTTGAACTGGATGGGGAACCCACCCGTATGCTGGCCAACTTCGTGTGCGGACCTAAATCTGTCCCTATCAAGTTCAAGATGAGCTAAGTCGGCACCAAGCCGGCATCAACAACACGTCTGCCTAAGACATCAAGGGAGCGACCGCCATGTCCGCCGCAACTCAAGCCGCACCGGGCGAGAAGCAGTTCTCGCGCCTCTTCTCACCCCTTGATCTTGGGCACACCAAAATCAAGAACCGCGCCCTGATGGGCTCCATGCATACGGGGCTTGAAGAAGCAGAAGATGGTTTTGAGCGCATGGCCGCCTACTACGCCGAGCGTGCAGCGGGCGGCGTCGGCATGATCATCACCGGCGGCATCTCCCCCAATGAAGAAGGCGGCCTTGGCGCCAAGCTTGCGACCTCCGAAGAAGCAGCCCAGCACAAGATCATTACAGATGCCGTCCACGCGGCAGACCCGGACGTGAAAATCTGCATGCAGATTCTTCACTCAGGGCCTCTCTCGCCCCACGAAGGCTGTGTTGCGCCCTCGCCTGTGCGGTCTCGCATCGCCCGCTTCGTCCCAAACGAACTGGACGACGCAGGCATTGAAAAGCAGCTGTCGGATTTCGCGAACTGCGCCGCCCGTGCCCAGGAAGCAGGCTATGACGGTGTAGAAATCATCGGGTCCGCAGGCTACCTGCTCAGCACATTCCTTGTTGAAAAGACCAATTTGCGCACCGACCAGTGGGGCGGCTCCTATGAGAACCGCATGCGCTTCCCGCTCGAGGTTGTTCGCCGCATCCGTGAAGCCGTCGGCGAAAACTTCATTGTCATCTTCCGTATTGCGGCTATGGACATGCTCCAGGGCGGCATGTCCTGGGACGAAATCGTGACGCTTGCCAAACGCCTTGAGGAGTTGGGCGTCAACATCATCAGCACCCACTTCACCTGGCATGAGTCAGCCGTACCGACCATCGCCACCATGGTGCCGCGGGCAGCCTTTGCCAGCGTCACAGGGCGCCTGCGCAAAGAGGTCAACATCCCCTGCATCACCAGCAACCGCATCAACATGCCGGATGTTGCCGAGCAGGTGCTGGCGGACGGCCACGCGGACATCGTCTCCATGGCCCGCCCCATGCTTGCGGACGCTGAACTTGTGCGCAAAGCCCGCGAAGGTCGTATCGATGAAATCAACACCTGCATTGGCTGCAATCAGGCCTGCCTCGACCACACATTCGGCGGCAATCAGGAAGTGAGCTGTCTGGTTAACCCGCGCGCCTGCCACGAAACCAAGCTGACCTACCTGCCCGCCAAGGAGAAAAAGAAGATCGCCGTCATTGGTGCCGGCCCGGCTGGCCTCGCCTATTCGGATGTTGCCGCCCAGCGTGGCCATGACGTGACGCTTTATGACGCCGCTTCAGAGATCGGTGGCCAGTTCAATCTCGCCAAGCGCATTCCCGGCAAGGAAGAGTTTTACGAAACCCTGCGCTATTACGGCCGGATGATAGAAAAGCACGGCATCGACCTGCGCCTCAACACACGTGTTTCCGCAGGCATGCTGCAGAATGAAGGCTATGACGAGGTCATCATCGCCACCGGCATCAAACCGCGCACGCCGGACATGCCGGGCATCGATCACCCAAAAGCCATCGGCTATATCGACGCCATCACCGGCGCAAAACCTGTCGGCAAGAAAGTCGCCATCATGGGTGCTGGAGGCATCGGTTTCGACGTCGCCGAACTCATCACCCACGAAGGCAAATCGTCAGCCCTCGATATTGATCTGTTTGCCAAGGAATGGGGCGTTGACTTCAAGAACCACCCCCGTGGCGGCGTGACCGGCGTGGAGCCTGTCGTCGCAAAGTCTGACCGCACGGTCTATCTCATGCAGCGCAAGACAACGGGCGTGGGCAAGGGTCTGGGCAAAACCACCGGCTGGACCCATCGCCTCACCCTGCATCGCCGTGGCGTGCAGATGATGAACGGCGTGGAGTACATCCGTCTTGATGACGATGGTCTGCACGTGCTGATCGGCAATGAGCCACATTCACTGGACGTGGATACTGTCATCGTCTGCGCAGGCCAGGAGCCACTGCGTGACCTGTATGACGAGTTGAAAGACGCAGGTGTGAATGCATCCCTGGTGGGTGGTGCCTATGAAGCATCCGAACTGGACGCCAAACGTGCCATCAACCAGGCGTGCTATCAGGCAGCTGCCGTCTGACACAGCTCTCAGCCAAGGCGAATTGGGCTCTCAAACCCGGGCGGTTTGACCGCGAGCACTGAGCCATCAATGGCTATCAGAATGTCCTCGGCGGTGTTGCCAATGATGACGCCGGGTATGCCCGTGCGCCCGATCGTCCCCATGACCAGTGTCAGGGGACGGCGCTCATTCACATACTGGGCAATCGCCTCATCTGCATCGCCTTGAAGCAAGGCCGAAGAGATGTGCGCCACTTTGGTGCCTGCGTCGCGGCGAACCCCGCTCACAAACGTGTCCAGTGCTGCATGATGCCAGCGCTCAACCTCGCGGACATATTGCGCCAGTTCCGTTGAGGACACACCCGGTGCTGCACGTTGCAACAAGCCTTCTGCCGGCGCCTGCCACGTATGAACAAAGGTCAACGCCGCGCTGCTTGCTTGGGCAATTGATATGGCAGCCTCGACAATGGAGCTGTTGAGGGCATCCTGAGAGGCATCTCCCACTGCATCCGCATCACGGTCAAAATCCACAGCTGCCACCACAAGCGGCGTAGCCGCCGGCTTGGGTGCATCTCCCGCGCTAGTGCCAAGTTCGGGACCAGCATCAGGAAATGCCCGCACCACCCACACCGGGCATGGACATTTGCGCAGCAGGTGCAGGTCCGTACTACCAAATATGTGAGCGTGCAGACCGTTCACCTGCGCAGCAGGCTTGATCACCAGATCAGCCCGCATCGCGATACTGTGGCGGATGATCTCCACAAACCCTTTCCCTGACACAACCGTTGCTGGGGTGGAGTGAGGAAGCCCGGCATCCAGCAATGCCTGCGCAACATGAGCACGTCGGTCGTCGCGACGTATCTCTTCCAGCCGGTCTTGGGATGCCCCACCCAGAGTCTGAATAAAGTCTTCTCCCGGCTGCGGCTCGACAACTGACAACACCTCGATAAGAGACGTTGGCAGACCATCGCGCCTGGCCGCGTCGTAAATCATGGCAGCATGTTTCAGTCCGACGTGGTCTCCATCGTCTTCGCAGACAACAAGAACACGCTGGAAACCGTGATCACCCGTTACCTTTGTCATACAGCCTGCTCCCTGATGTCTTCATCGCGATCGTCAATCTGCTCTTGCTCAAGGGGATCCATCACCTCAATACGTGGTGCTTGCGGCTTCCCGAGGATCAGGTCTGTGGCGCGTTCTGCCGCATCCTGAAAAGGCTCCAGCACCAGCGAAACGCCGGCTGCCTGAAGCACGCCATTCTCATCGCCGTGATGACAAACCGCCGCGATCTGACCTTGATAACCGGCATCCCGAAGCCCCGTTGCAAGCATGGCGCGGGGGTCCCCTGTCGCAATAGCAGCGGCATGTTCCGGCATCGCCGCAACAGCATGCTGAACAGAGCCCAGCGGCAAATGCGCGATGAATTCAGGATCCGTTGCATCCCCGTAGATCACGTCCAGGCCTTCGCGGCGCCACAGGCGTATGGCAGCGGGGTTGAAGTCCACACCCAGAACACGCATGCCGCGTTTTTCCAGCCGCTGCGCAACCGCACCGCCATACCGCCCCAGCCCGAAAACGAGGACGTCCGGCCCCCCTTCGGAGCGCGTCTCATCCCCGTCATCCGCACGGCTGCCGTGATGGCTTCCGCGTCTGAGATCAAGCCGTTGCAGTACCGGAGCCAGTCGGTCGTGCAACCAGTGCGAATAGGTGATCATGTAAGTGGACGCTGCGATCGTGATCAGCCCCACCAGCGTGACGAGCCCAAGGCCTTCCTGCGACACATGGCCGAGCGTCAGGCCCATTGCCATGAAGATGAGCGAAAACTCGGAAATCTGCGCGACTGTCAATCCAGCCAGAAAGCCGGTGCGGGCGCGGTAACCCATGGTGATCATGATCACCAGAACAATCAGCGGATTGCCGATAAGGACAAACAGCGAGAAGACCAGTGCCGCCCCGACACTTTCGCCCAGGACGGTCATATCCAGTGCGGCACCAAGCGATATGAAGAAAAAGAGCAGCAGAAAGTCACGCAGCGCCGCCAGCCGTGCCGCAATCGCTTCCCGGAACGGCGTGGACGCCAAGGACACACCGGCAAGCAATCCGCCCAGTTCCTTGCCGAAGCCGAGATAATGCCCAATAGCCGCCAGCAACGCCGCCCAGCCAATTGCAAACGCGATGAGCAATTCAGGTGCCGCCGCCATTCGGGTGACAAGCGGTGTCGCCACATATCGCACGAAGAGAAGAACCAGGCCGACAAGCGCTGCGCCGTAGACAAACACCAAGGCCGCACCAGCCACGCCGCCGCCGTCTGCTCCGGCACTCGACTGCCCCTGCCCGATGGCGGACAAGACGATCATCGCCAGCACAACAACCAGATCCTGAACGATCAGAAAGCCCAGGGCGATCCGCCCGTGAAGGGAGTCGATCTCGCGTTTGTCTGAAAGCAGTTTGACGATGATGATCGTCGAGGAGAAAGTCAGCGCTACCCCGACATAGGCCGACGTCACCCAGTCGAAGCCCAACGCCAGGGCAATCAGGAAGCCGAAAGCGGATGTAAAAGCGACCTGTCCCAGTCCGGTGACAAGCGCCACAGGCCCCAGCGTCCGGACAAGCTTCAGGTCCAGCTTCAGCCCGACAAGAAACAGAAGGATGGCAATGCCGAGTTCCGCCAGCAGGTCGATGTATTCATCCGACTGGGCAACATCGAGCACCGAAGGTCCCGCAAGGACACCAACAGCAATGAAGCTGACGATCAAAGGCTGGCGCAGCAGCAGACCGACAAAGCCGACACCTGCCGCAAGCACCAGAAGTGTTGCAACTTCATAGAAGACGTAGCCCGAAACAATTTCTGCCATAGCCCCGACGCCATAAGAGCGCACATCGCTCTCATGCTTTGGTTATGGACGGCGCATTGCTCCCCCGAGCAAATACGGCAGCAACGCCACCGCTCGCCCAACATCACGTCCGTGAGTTGAAACCTGATCTTACAATCGCGGCAGCGCAGACACCATGAAATTGCAATGAAGATGTATCAACCGACACAAAAAAGTGAGGTCGCATAGACTGGCCAACACCACGCCCATGGTCCAAAACCAAACCATAGTGTTCTGC
>JBCBUN010000052.1:0-8199 GCA_039818145.1 Pseudomonadota bacterium | reverse complement strand
GTTACCACCTATGTCGGCCAAGGCGGTCTTCGCTACATGCTGGTGTATCCGCCGGAATCCTATAACAGCGCCTACGGACAATTGCTCGTCCGGGTGTCGGACTATTCGCTGATTGAAACCCTGATCCCCTCCGTTCAGTCCTACGTGGACAGGAATTATCCCGATGCTCAGGGAAAGGTCTGGCGCTTCAAGCTGGGCCCGGGCGGAGGCGCTGCCATTCAGGCGGAATTCTCAGGCCCTGATCCTGTTGTGCTGCGCCGTCTCGCTGGTGCGGCGACCGAAAAATTTGCGCAAGACGGCAATCTCATTTCCATAAATGAAGACTGGCGTCAGCCGGTGTCCGTCCTTGAACCGATTTACTCTGAAACAAGCGGCCGCCGGCTGGGCGTCTCCCGCGAGGATCTGGCTGCGGCCTTGCGATCAAACTACTCAGGACGCGACATTGGCGTGTATCGCGAGGGAGATGAATTGATACCCATCATCGCGCGAGCACCAGAGGCAGAACGCACCGGCGTCTCCGGTCTGCCAGGCATTCAGATACCAACGGCCACGACGGGCAATACGGTGCCGCTGATCGAAGTGGTGGAGGGTGTGAATTCTATCTGGCGAGATGCGCAGCTTCGCCGCCTTGATCGCGTGTGGACAATTAAAGCGCAGGCAGACCCCCTGCCCTCCGAGTTGGCGTCTGTCGCCTTTGAGCGTGTCCGCGGACAGGTGGAGGCTATTGAGCTGCCGCCCGGATACACACTGACGTGGCGCGGCGAGTATGGAGACAGCACGGAAGCCAACGGCAACCTGGCAACCACCTTGCCTCTCGGTCTTGCTGCCATGGTCCTGACAGTGATCGTGCTCTTCAACGCTTTGCGTCAGCCGCTCCTGATCTGGCTCGTTGTGCCGCTGTCGATCATCGGTGTGGTGATTGGCTTGCTGGTCACCAACAGCGCCATGGAGTTCATGGCCATCCTGGGCGTGCTCTCCCTGTCAGGGCTCTTGATCAAGAATGCCATTGTGCTCGTGGACCAGATGGATCTGGAGATACGCGAAGGCAAGCCTCGACATGATGCTGTCATTGATAGTGCAGCCAGCCGCGTGAGGCCGGTCATGATGGGCTCGTTGACGACTGTTCTTGGTGTCCTGCCGCTCTTCATGGACCCGTTCTTCGCGGCAATGGCGGTGGTTCTGGTGTTTGGCCTGAGCTTCGCGACACTTCTGACCCTCATTGTGGTGCCTGCCCTTTACGCCATCTTCTTTGGCATAACAGACGATGAGCGCAGTCACGCATAGGTCGGACCATCAGGTATGCAGGTCATGTATTGACGCGCAATATGCCAATTCCTAGGTTGGTGGCTGATAGTTTTACTGGATAGAACGGTTCCCATCATGGCGCCAAAATCACCCACCAATGCTGTGTCTGAATCGACAGAATCAGACTCCGCCGAGATAGCTGCGCAAGGTGACGGACGCCGGCAGCGCAGTGAGCGTAGCCGCGCCAAGATTGTAGCCGCAATGTTCTCGGTCATCCGGGGCGGTGAGATGGATCCCAGCGCGGCAACGCTCGCCGAAGAGGCAAAGGTAGGCATTCGCACTGTGTTCCGCCACTTCGACGATGTGGACAGCCTCTACCGTGAAATGTCTGCCCAGATGGAGGCAGAGATACTTCCCATCGTTTCCAAACCGTTCGCTGCATCAACCTGGCAGGGGCGCCTTTCGGAGATGATCGACCGGCGCGTGAATGTCTATGAGCGCATCATGCCCATCAAGACATGCGCGGGGCTGCGTCGTTTCAGGTCAGAGTACCTGATGCAGGACTATCAGCGTTTCCTGTCCATGGAGCGCGACGGCCTTGCCCGTATTCTTCCAAGCCACATCAAATCTGACAAAACACTGTTTGCGGCTTTGGAGATGCTTACAGGCTTCAATGCTTGGAGGCGATTTCGGCAGGACCAGCAACTCACAGCCAAGCAAGCTGAGAAGGCAATTCGGTTCAGCGTTGAGAAACTGGTAGCTGAGTAAATGCGTTTCGTCGTTCTTCTGTCACTGGTGGGTGCGCTTGCGGCATGCGAGGAGCGCGCAGCGACACCCGCTGGCGATATCGGCTCGACTGCAAACGCTGCCACATGCGGCCTGACCAATGATCGCATTGGCAGCTTCGCATCAATTCCATCGGGCTCGTTTATCAAAGGCAGGAACGCGGTCTACCCGGAGGAAAAACTGGGCCTTCGTCTGCACGTTGTGGGGTTTGACATTCAAACGCACGAGGTGACCAACGCCCAATTCGCGGCATTCGTTGACGCGACAGACTATGAAACCACTGCCGAACGCGACATCGCCGCCGGCCGCACCGGTGCAGGGTCTGCCGTTTTTGAGCGCATCGTGGATGGCAGCATGACAGGCAACCCCTGGCGGCTGATACCCGGCGCAACGTGGCAGAAACCCAATGGACCGGACTCATCCATAGAAGGTCTGGACAATCACCCTGTCGTTCATGTGTCGCTCGCCGACGCGCGCGCCTATGCGACATGGGCCGGTGCCCGATTGCCCACTGAAGAAGAGTGGGAGTTTGCCGCCTCCAGCGGCCTGCCCGACCCGAACGTGACAACGTCAGGCGCGTATGATGAAGCCGGCAAGCCGCGCGCCAATACTTGGCAAGGGGTGTTTCCCTTCTTCGATCAGGCGGAGGACGGGTTCTCCGGCGCCTCGCCTGTCGGGTGTTTTCAGGCCGATGGAAATGGCGTCTACGATATGATCGGCAATGTGTGGGAGCTTACCGACACGCCCTATGCGGACGGTACGCAGACCATCAAAGGCGGGTCCTACTTGTGCGCTGACAATTTCTGTCGTCGCTACCGTCCCGAAGCCCGACAACCGTCGGAGGTTGATTTTTCAACCAACCACATCGGCTTTCGGGTTGTTCGGGACGAATAGCGACCGGTCAATTCGGCCAGTAGATGACCTCATCCCCGTCCTCAAACCGTTCGGCCCGTGTTTTGTCTACGGCAACAGGGAATTCTGCCTGATGGGGATAGAGCGGCGGGCGTGAGCCGGCGCTATGGGCATCCAGCAATGCAGTCAGTCTCTTGACCACATCAGGATTTGCCTCAGCCGCATTGTTCTGCTCGGTTGGATCGCTGGCAAGATTGAAAAGCCACGCCTTGTCCGGTCGTTCTGAGACCTGCAGCTTCCAATCACCCGCGCGCACAACGCGGTAGTAGCCACTGGTCCAGAAAATGGCTTCGTGCGGATCTTCCGTGGACGCACCGGTTGCCAGCGGAAGCAGATCCTTGCCGTCTATCTCGATGGTCTCAGGGATCGTTCCCTCGCCTGCCGCGACAAGAGTCGGCATCACGTCGATGTGGGCGACAGGTGACTCAATTTCAGTCCCGGCGGGAATCCGGTCCGGCCAGCGCATCAGCATCGGCACACGGATGCCGCCCTCAAACAGGGTGATCTTCCAGCCGCGATAAGGCGCATTGACGTCTGGGATGCCGATATACCCGGCACCACCATTATCGCTGGAGAAGACGATGATCGTGTTGTCCGCAATCCCCTCTTCCTCGAGGGTCTCAATGATATCGCCAACGCTGCGGTCGACCGCGCGCATCATGGCCGCATACACCCGTGCACGATGTGGCTGGATATCACCGACAGCCTCGTAGTCTTCCTTGGTGGCCTGCAGCGGCGTGTGGATGCCCCAATGGGCCAGATACAGGAAGAACGGATTGTCTTTGTTGGCGCGGATGACCTTCTGCGCTTCCTGGGTCCAGTAGTCTGTCAGGTAGCCACCCGGCTCAAACCATTCGCCGCCATTGTAGCTGGCTGCATATTGCATGCGGGCCCACAGAAACTTGTCGATAGGATCAAAATCAAGCTTGGCATTGACCACATTGGGATCGTCCTCAGGCAGGAACAGACCGCTGGCCATCAGGAGGCTTTCATCAAAGCCCTGGGACGTTGCATCAAACTCTTCACCGCGCCCCAGATGCCACTTGCCGATATGCACGGTGTGGTAACCGGCCTCCTGCAGCACTTCGGCAACTGTCAGTTCAGACCCTGGCAGGCCCTTGTCCTCATAATCGAGTTCAGGCACATCCGAGCGGTCAGGAATGTGGGCGTCCGGCAGGCCGCTATCCATGCTCTCCGAAACCATTCGCACAATACCCGCCATGCCGTTAGGTGTGGGCGTGAATTCAAAACCCGTGCGTGACGGATAGCGCCCGGTCATGAGCATGGCGCGCGACGGTGCGCAGGTCCCCGTCCCTGCATAGGCCTGAGTGAAGTTGGCACCTTCAGCTGCCAGACGATCAATGTGAGGTGTCTTGAAGGCGCCACCATTCATGCCGCCGCCATAGGTGGAAATGTCGTTGATGCCCAAATCGTCAGCCAGGATGAAGACGATGTTGGGAGCGCCCTCAGCGGCCTTGCTCGCCCGCTCCGGGTCCGCTGTTTTCCAGCTGATTTCCTGATGAGGTGCGACGTCAATCTTGCCGGTGTTTGTCGCGAGATACAAAATGATGTCCACGCGCATGAGATAGGCAAGGCCGCCCAACACCACAGCTGCGGCCAAAACACCCAGAACGATCTTCTTCCCCATAGCACCCACCTTTTAATGGCATTAATTATGCCAATACATTCGGGATGCAGTGATTTGTCAAGTTTTGGCTGGGTATGCATGCCCAAACAGGCGCAAGCGCATAGGTGACATGCCTTGTAATTGCTCCAATTAGCTGTCATGTCCCAAGCCTTGTTGAGCTTCCAAGTGATTTGGAACCAACATTGGCGTTCGCGAACGGCACGGTCAGGAAATACATATCTCCGCCGAGTGCCCAAGATGAGGGTCAAACAGACGACCCCCATAGTTGCCTTTTGAGTATCAGAGAGGCAGCGCGACACGTTCCCGTGCCATGACGCTATTTCGGACCTTCCGGCTGGCTGCGGGCACTCATTTTGAAAGTACCTAAGTGACAGATTTTACATCGCTCGGTCTCGCCGAGCCGATCCTTCGTGCCATTTCCGACGAAGGCTACACGACCCCTACCCCAATTCAGGCCAAAGTCATTCCATCCATGATGGATGGTTCAGATATTCTGGGCATCGCGCAGACCGGTACCGGCAAGACCGCTGCATTCGTGCTGCCTATTCTCCACGCCCTGTGTGGCGACCCGATGCCGGCAAAACACCGCACCTGCAAAGCTCTGATACTTGCGCCGACGCGCGAGTTGGCAGCACAGATCGGCGACAACATTCGTGCCTATGGCAAGCACTCCCGGCCTTCAGTGGCTGTGATTGTTGGCGGCGCAAAAATTCCGCCGCAGATCAAAGCCCTGGCAAAGGGTGTAGACATTGTGGTGGCGACGCCCGGCCGACTTCTTGACCACATAGCCGCCAAGAACTTCCGCCTCGACGCAACAACCAAGGTTGTGCTCGATGAAGCGGATCAGATGTTCGACCTTGGCTTCATGCCCCAGATCAAACGCATCATGGGCTACCTGCCCAAGAAGCGGCAGACCATGTTGCTGTCAGCGACCATGCCGAAACAGGTCCGTGCATTGGCACAGGTGTTTTTGCACAACCCAATCGAAGTGACAGTGACACCTAACTCCAAACCGATTGATCGCATTGATCAGAAGGTAGTGATGATCCCGTCTCCGCAGAAACGGGCGGCACTGGTCAACTATCTGGCCACGCCGGACATGGAGCGTGCAGTCGTCTTTACACGCACCAAACGCGGTGCCGACAAGGTATGCAAGCATCTTGAGATGTATGGTTTCGCTGCTGCTGCCATTCACGGCAACAAAAGCCAGAACCAGCGCGTGCGCAGCCTGAATGCATTTCGCAACGGCAAGGTGAATGTGCTGGTTGCAACCGACATTGCTGCCCGCGGCATCGATGTTGATGATGTGTCACACGTGGTGAACTTTGAGCTTCCACAAGTTGCTGAAGCTTATGTGCATCGTGTGGGGCGTACCGCGCGCGCCGGCAAGAGTGGTCAGGCAATCGCGTTTTGTGATGGCACGGAGCGCGGTCTTCTGCGCGACATTGAGCGCCTCATCAAACGCAAGATCGATGTGGCAGACCGGCCCGCTGAAAGCGGTCGGCAGATTGTACCTGAAGAAGAGCGCAAAGTGCTTCAGGAGCCCGAGCCTGCGCAGCGCAAGCCACGTCGCCGCAAACCCGTTGGCAAGCGTACCGAAGGAGGCGGCAAGAAGAGTTCAGGCCGTCCGCCCCAGCGCAACCGACGCAACCGGAAACCATCAGCCAAGGCGAAAGCCGCCTAAGCGGTCTGACAGGTCAAGCAGCAATCATGCGCCGCCGGGTCCCAGGAGCCGGCGGCGTTTCTGCTTGTCCTGCAAAGCATTGGGCTATCGCCATCCATTTGGCAGCAACGTCACCCGTCGTCTTGATCTGGGTGTCCGCGATGTTTCGCACCTGTGTCACCACCTGGCAGAACTCGGTAGCCGTCCCCTCCACCATATTGTCCGGGTCCGGTTCGTTGAACTCCAGTAGCTCACCAGACGGCAGGGTCAGCTTCACATAAGGCACGGTTTCTGGCACCGGCAGATTGTTGACCATATGCGTCCATCCAAAGGTGTTCACACCCAGGACGGCAATGTTCTTGATACGGTCGGCATTCTGTCGCTCGACACCAAGGGTGTCATAGATCTCCTGACCGTGTGCCCAGGTTTCCATCAGCCGCGCCGTGATGCTGGAGCGTGCGCTCATGCTGGGGCCGGCCCAGACAACGCGCTGTTTGGGATCAGCATCCAGAAAACGGTCTGCCACACCTGGATAAAAGTCGTGCCAGCGTTTGACCAGATCGCGTCCGCTGACGCCGTCCAGCTCTGCATTCTCAAATCCGCGCAGGCCACCGGTAGCCACAAACTCCCCGACCCGTTCGAAAAAGGCATTGAATGCTGCTTCGTCATTGAGCGACATATCTGCCGCCTGGTTCCAGATATGCAAATGTCCGATCACGTCGCGGATCGTCCACCCCTTGAACTGTGTGGGTTCCAGCAAGCGTTCTTCGGGCAAGTCCTTGATCAGCTCATGGAGCGCGTCGCTTTCGGCGCGAAAGTCATTGGGTTGATCAAACATCTACGGTCTCCCTGCTGGCCCGCCGCCAGGCGTCCCAAATTTCATCAATTGTCTTCATCAATTTCAATTTCCACCAACAGCTCATCTGCGGGGACCTGGTCTCCCGCTGCACAGGCAACGGCTGTAATCGTGCCATCAACCTCGGCTAGAATCTGGTGCTGCATTTTCATGGCTTCGAGCACCGCAAGGCGGTCACCTTTTTTGACAGTCTGACCTTCACTCACATGAACCTCAAGGATGAGCCCGTGCATGGGAGCCAGAACACGTCCGCCACCTGCTGCGTCGTCCGCCATACCGGCAGTCGCCAGCACATTTGTAAGAGTTGCGCTGGTGTCACTCATGCACAGGTGAATGGTACCTGATCGCGGCAGGGCGAATACGACAGCATATGTGGTGCCATCTATTGTCAGACACGCGCGATGTGTGTCTCGAGAAACGAGCGACACAGCGACCGATCCGGCGTCTGTTTCCACGGTCCATGAATAGTTGCCGCCTGCAACAACGCGCGCATCAATCGCGTTGTCGTCGAAGCTGAAACGATAGAGCGTCGACAGGCGGCCGGTGCTGCCCCAGTTGAGCAACTCCTCGTCCACACCGATGGTGGCCTTGCGAGCGGCCCGTTGTTCGGAGTGGTATAGAAGAACGGCAGCAGCAGCGACCATCTGCGTGGACGGCGTCTGTCGGGCCAGGTCGTTTGCTGAATATGTCTCGCCAATGAATGCTGTTGTTGCCTCCCCGGCGGCGAAGACCGGTTGTGAGAGCGCATCAATCAGAAAGTCACGGTTGGTCTGAGGCCCGAAAATGCCGGTATTTCGCAACGCCTCAGTAACGCGCTGCCTTGCCACGTCGCGATTGGGACCATGGGCCATGACCTTGGCAATCATCGGGTCGTAAAACGGTGAGACTTCAAGCCCGGTGGCAATGCCTGCGTCAATTCTGACGCCCTCGCCTGCCGCAGGCTCCCAAAGATCAATGCGCCCGGTGCTCGGCAGGAAGTCCTCAGCCACATCTTCAGCGTAAAGACGTACCTCTATAGCGTGGCCGGTCAGAGTGACGTCGTCTTGCGAAAGCCCAAGGTCTTCGCCCTGGGCAACCTTGATCTGCAAG
>JBCBUN010000051.1:1823-8243 GCA_039818145.1 Pseudomonadota bacterium | reverse complement strand
CCCGTCATTGCCATCGCCCAGTAGGGCAAAAAAGAGGTCACCGGGCTGCAGCGTACGGGTATCGATTGAAATGCCATGGGCCTGCCACTGGGTATGGCCGAGCAGCGGCGCACCCATGGCGGTTGCAGCATCCTGGGCAGTCCAAAGAGCTTTCGCGGGACTAGAGGTCATGGGCGTTACGCACCCCCCGGAACATCTTGCAGCGCAGCCTTGACCTGCGCGCGATCATCAAATGGACGGACCTCATCGCCCACAATCTGGCCGGTTTCATGACCCTTGCCGGCGACGAGCAAGACATCGCCTTCGCCGAGCCCCTCAAGACCCGCCACAATGGCCTGCGCCCGGTCGCCAATGTCCCGAGCGCCGGGGGCCGCAGCCATGATTTCAGCACGTATGGCTGCCGCATCTTCAGAGCGCGGGTTATCGTCAGTCACGATGGCCGCATCCGCGAGGCGGACGGCAATCTCGCCCATCTGCGGGCGCTTGCCTGCATCGCGGTCACCACCGCACCCAAAAACAACGACCAGCCGGCCCGCCGTATGGGGCCGCAGGGCAGTGATGGCGGTCTCCAGCGCATCAGGCGTATGGGCGTAATCCACATAGGCTGCCGCGCCTGTCTTCGAGGTTCCCATCATCTCAAGACGACCGGCAGCGCCCTCAAGAGAGGACAAAGCGGCAAGCGCACGGTCCACCGGCGCGCCTGCTGCAGCCACAAGACCCACGGCAACCAGTGCGTTGGACGCCTGAAAATCACCAACCAGCGGCAACGGAATGTCGTGGGACCGGCCCTCATGCAGCACGGTCAGGTTTTGACCATGAGCCGTCGGTGTCAGCTTTTCGAGCTTGAGGGACGTACCTTCAAACCCGACCGAGATGACTTTTTGCGCCCGCGCCCAGGCCACCGCCGCAATCTCCTTGGAGAGCGGCGCATCCGCGTTCAGCACGACGGTGCCGCCAGGCGGTAGCACTTCACCAAAAAGCCGCATCTTGGCGTAGGCATAGTCCTCAAACGTCTCGTGATAATCCATGTGATCACGAGTGATGTTGGTAAAGGCAGCCGCCGTAAGCTCGACACCATCCATGCGGTGCTGCACCAGACCATGGCTGGACGCTTCAACCGCCACCGCCTGAATGCCTTCCGCAGCAAGCTCCGCGAGCGCCGCATGAAGTGTCACCGGATCAGGAGTTGTGTGAATGAGCTTGCGGGTTTCACCGGCTGTCATCACTCCCAGAGTGCCAACGGATGCAGCCGGTATTCCAAGTCGCTCCCATATCTGGCGCACAAATGAAGCAACCGACGTCTTGCCATTGGTGCCCGTCACCGCAACGGCCGTGTGTGGCTGGGCGTGGTAGAAATTGGCCGCTGCCAGCGCGAACCGGCGGCGCGGATTGCGGTCTGCAATCAACGTCACGTCCGGATAGTCCGCGGGCATGTCGGTTCCCGGCAGTGCAAGAATGGCAACAGCACCCTGTTCACAGGCTTTGGGAATGAACTTGGCGCCATCCGCCTGCGTGCCCGGCAGGGCAGCAAACAGGAAGCCAGGCTTCACCTTGCGGCTGTCTTCGGTGAGGCCCGTAATGTCGATGCTGCCTGCCCCCTGAGGGATGGAGACACGTGCGCCGAGGAGGTGAGCTAGTTCCATACCGCTACCTCACCAATCCGGCTTCAACGATGGCGGGACCGGGCATCCGGGTTTTCACAGGGCGGACGCCGAGAATGGGCGCAACCCGGCGAATGACGTTGCCTGCGGTCGGCGCAGCATTCCAGCCCGCCGTCGCATAGCCATAGGTATCCTTCGTTGCCTGCGGCTCATCGAGCAGAACAAGCACAAGATATTCCGGCGCTGACGCCGGGAAGACGGACAGGAAAGACGTGATCAACTGATTTTTCCTGTAGCCGCCGCGGCCCGGCTTTTCGGCAGTGCCGGTTTTGCCGGCAACTTCATAGCCCGGCACATCCGCCTTGCTGCCCGTGCCTTCGGACACGACCAGGCGCATGAGATCAACAACATCATTGGCTGTGCGCGTGGCCAGCACCCGCTCGCGGTTGGGTTCGCGGTCACGCATTGCAAGGAGCGTAGGCGACACCCTGAACCCGCCATTGGCGATGGCGGATCCCGCAGCAGCCAGTTGCAGCGGCGACACCGCAAGGCCATGACCAAAGGAAATCGTCATGGTTTCAACTTCGTGCCACTGCCGTGGCCTGAGCGGTTGCGCTACTTCCGGAATTTCAAGTTCCGGCCGTTCAAGCAAGCCAAGACGTGTCAGATATTCCTTATGCTGATCAACACCGATATCCATCGCCATCTTGGCCGTACCGATATTGGAGGAATGCATCACGACTTCCGGCACCGTCAGCCAGCGTTCTTCTGCGTGGTAATCATGGATCGTGTGACCTGACACTTTCAGCGGCTGACGTGCGTCGTAGCGTGAGGCCAGCGTTGCGACACCTGCATCAAGTGCGATGGCGGCAGTAAAGACCTTGAAGGTAGACCCCATTTCATAGACAGCACGGGTGGCTGTATTGAATCGCGCCCTATCATCAGAAGCCATGGGCGCGTTGGGGTCGTAGTCCGGCAGGGACGCAAGCGCACGCACTTCACCGGTATGCACATCAAGAACAATCCCCGCCGCACTCTTGGCGCTGAATGTTTCCATTGCCCTGGAGAGTTCTTCTTCCACCGCGTGCTGCACGCCCATGTCGAGCGACAGCACGACAGGCGATGCCTCATTGTAATCGTCGGCCTGGCGGATCAGTTCATCAAGTCCACGCTCAACACCCGCGATGCCCGTATTGTCCATGTCGACATAACCAAGCACATGTGCTGCTGACATCGCCTTGGGATACACCCGCTTTGGCTCGCGCTTGAAAGCAATACCCGGCAGGCCCAGCGCGTGCACGGCGGCCTGCTGCCGGGGGCCAAGCTGACGCTTGATCCACTGGAAGGCACGCCCGCTCGTGAGCTGTGAAATCAGTTTCTCGCGATTGAGGTCCGGCAGCACAGTCAGCAATGCGTCAGCCGTTGCAACAGGCTCAATCACCTTGCGCGCGTCTACATACAGCGATGGAACTGCGACATCCGTTGCCAGCACATTGCCATGACGATCGGTGATCGACGCGCGATGAATGGGGCCGGACTGCACAGGCGCGCTGCGCGCTGTCATCTGCGGCGCATCCGCAAGCGTAAGCTCAAGAACACGCATCCCCAGAATGACGAAGGCGGCCAGGAAGCAGGCCGCCAGAAGTGCCATTCGGTTGCGACCGTTTTCTGCCGCCTGTGCCTTGGTGCCGGTGAACTCCATCTCCAGCACATCAAAGCCTTGAGGGGCATCACTCGCTGAGGGCGGCCGCTGCCCCTTCGCCGCTTGGGTGGGGGCATCAAGATCGATAGTGACCCAGGCTCGGGATTGTTGTGATGCGTTCATTGCCCTGCCCCCATCACTGAATGTCCGGCCCGGTCATGCCGCCAACTCCGGCATAGCCGCCAAGCGACGGATCAGCTTCGAGACCCGGCAACGCCTTGGGTCGCGCAGGCAGGTCCGCCATGGTGACAATCTGTGCAGGCGCAAGGGGCTGCAGCTCGGTATGGCGTTTGACCAGTTGCTCCAGGCGCTCAGGCTGGTTCAGCAGGCTCCACTCCGCGCGCAACACCTGAATGGCGTCCTGCTCGGTAGCAAGGTCAGCCGTCAGAGCACGGATTTGCTTCTGCTCTGCCTGCGTCTCGTATTTCACGTGATAGAGCGCAAAGGCCAGCGCCAGCGTGATCATGATGGCGGCAGTGTTGACGACGCGCATCATGACGCACCTCCACGACCCGCATGGGCATCAAGCACACCACTCATCATGCGCGGCAAACCAAGAGCAACCATGCCCGCATCACTTGCATCCACCGCATGCACCGGAGCACCGGTGCGTTCCACGGACCGCAGCTTTGCGGACCGGGCACGCGGGTTGCGATTGATCTCATCTTCTGTGGGTTCCTGCGCCTTGCGGGTCAGCAGTTTGAACGACGGCGCGGGGCCGGACTGGGCTTCAGGCATGTGCCGCGATGGATTGGAGACAGCCCCGGCGCGAGATGCAAAGAAGCGTTTCACCACACGGTCTTCCAATGAATGGAACGAAACGACCGCAAGCCGTCCGCCCTCTGCCAGAAGTTTTTCAGCGGCAATCAGGCCACGCGCCAGTTCGCCCAGCTCGTCATTGACGTAGATACGCAGCGCCTGAAACACCCGCGTGGCCGGGTGAATGCGCTGTGGCTTGCCACCAATGACACGCGACACAACGTCCGCAAGGTCAGCGGTGCGGGTAAAGGGCTCTTCTTCGCGACGCCGCACAATGGCATTGGCAATGCGCTTGGCCTGACGCTCCTCGCCCAGCACCTTGAAAATCTGAGCCAGATCACTCGCCTCGTAGGTATTCACAACGTCCGCAGCACTTGGTGTGTCGCCGGAGCCTGCGTCCATGCGCATATCCAGAGGACCATCATTGCGGAACGAAAATCCCCGCTCGGCCTGATCCAGCTGCATGGAGGACACGCCAAGATCCAGCGCAATGCCGTCCGGCGCCTCGACCTGCCATGCGCGCAGCACTGGCGGGACCAGATCATCCATGTCACCGAAGCATCCCGCGACCAATGCCAAACGGCCTGAGGCACTCTCAACAAGCACCTGCCCCGCTTCAATGGCGTTGGGGTCACGATCAATCGCAACGACGCGGGCATCATCCGCCGCACCGAGCATGCCGCGCGAATATCCGCCATTGCCGAAAGTACCATCGACATAGATGCCGCCCTCATGCGGCACCAGCGCGTCGAGCACCTGATCCAGCATAACCGGCACATGTGGTTCGTTTGGAGCGGAGGCTGCGATGCTGGTCATGCCGCGCCTCCTTCCGGAGCCTTGCGCGGACGCAGCAGCAGCGCGCGCTTTTCAGCAGCACGTCTGCGCGCATGCGCACGATGCTCAGCAAAGGATTTGGGCTCCCAGAGTTCAAAGCTGTCGCCCATGCCGACGAAAACCACTGTCTCGCCAAATCCGCCTGTTTCGATCAGGTCCTTGGTGAGCGTTACGCGCCCGTCGCCGTCCAGCGCCAGGGGCGTGGAGCCGGAGAGAAGCGTCGTCGCAAAATCATCCTGATCATCAGTGAGCGGGTCAAAGACCTGCTCGATAGCCGACTGGAGCATCTCGATATAGCTCTGACCGCCGCCCTGAATGCAGGGCTTGGAGAGGTGTTCAAAGCAATAGATGCCGTCAAAGGACTCGCCTTCCAGTGCTTTGCGGAATGCCGCAGGCACTGAAACTCGTCCTTTCTTGTCGACCTTGTTCTCATAGGTCGAGACGAACAACGCCACTGCAAAGCCCCCTGAACCAGCCGCCGAAACCTCAAGGTTCGGCAGCACTCCCCTCTCACGCGCCCGCCATGACCAGATACAGGGCCAAAGACGGACTGCCCCAACAGTGATTTGGGACATCATGGGATATCATGGGATTAACTGGGCGTCAACGAAACGGTAGGGTTTTGAGCGGCCTCAACAAGCCATTTCAGGCACTTAGCGGCCCAAACCGTTAACGCTTTAAGTTATTGTTATCCTTAGACTTTAAGACTTCGTAAATCGAAGCATGAACGTAATAGGAACAAACCGTCGCCGGCGCAGACCCGTCGCTGCCCTGGCCGGTTTACGGGCATCGAACCAAATTCACAGGAGCGGTAATCGCACAGCGGCGCGCATGCTTTTACCCCAGCAAAACAGCCGTTTTTTGACGGATATGAGCGTCAGATGGCCTGTAAGCCGGGTTCTGTCCCCGCAACTGGCAAACCAGCCGCGATAGATGGCCATTCATCTGCGACGCCTGTTACCAGACGCCTGGTGCAACCAACCCGGACAGCGGCCCGGAAACGAGCCATGTGCATGTCCCTATTCGGTCTTGCTCCCGGTGGGGTTTACCTTGCCGCCGCTGTTACCAGCCGCGCGGTGCGCTCTTACCGCACCCTTTCACCCTTACCTTCAAGCGAAGGCGGTTTGCTTTCTGTGGCACTTTCCCTGGGGTCGCCCCCGCCGGACGTTATCCGGCACCGTGCTTCCGTGGAGCCCGGACTTTCCTCCAGTCTGCAAGCAGACCAGCGGCCATCCGGCCATCTGACGTGGTGGCTATAAGCCCGATGGGCCCTGCACTGGTCAAGCTCATTGGCATCTTGCACCCTGATGCCGAACCACCATCTGACCCAACGTCAGATATTCAAAAATCAAGGAAACGCCCACCATGAAAGCTGCGGTCTACTACGAAAATGGTCCCCCCTCCGTCCTCAAATACGAAGACGTGCCGGACCCTGAAATGTTCGATGACGGTATTCTGGTCGAGAACAAGGTCATTTCCATTGAGGGCGGCGACACCCTGAACCGCCTGCGCGGTGACCTTGCC
>JBCBUN010000051.1:0-1813 GCA_039818145.1 Pseudomonadota bacterium | reverse complement strand
ATTGTCGGCTACCAATCAGCTGGCGTGGTGCTCGAAGTGGGCAAGAACGTTTCTGGTTTTGCGCCAGGCGATGAAGTCGTGTGCATCAATTTCCACGGCAGCCACGCCGAGAAACGCCTGACCCTGCCGCAGACAGCGTGGAAAATCCCCAAGGGCATGGACATGAAGCAGGCTTCTGCCGTGCCCATCCCGTTTGGCACCGCGGATGATTGTCTGTTTGAGTTCGGACGCTTGAAGTCAGGAGAGACGGCACTCATCCAGGCAGGCGCAAGCGCGGTCGGCATTGCGGCCATCCAGTTGGCGAAACGGGCCGGCGCAACAGTCATCGCCACTGCGTCGTCTGAAGCCAAGCTCGAAAAGCTGAAAGCACTCGGACTTGATCACGGCATCAACTATGTCGAACAGGATTTGGTGGAAGAATCCAAGAAGCTCACCGGCGGCAAAGGTGTTGATGTGGTGGTGGACCCCGTTGGCGGCCCGACGCTGCAGCAAAGCATTTATGCCCTGGGCTATCGCGGACGCGTCTCAACAGTTGGTGACGCCGGACGCGAGTTCATCAAGTTTGACCTGTCGACACTACGAGAAGGCAACCGCTCGATCACCGGCGTTTTCCAGGGCGCTGAAATCTTCACCGACCGGATGCACAGTCTCGTGGCAACGCATCTTGATGCTGTGGCCAAGGGTGAGTTGAAAGTCGTGATTGACAGTGAATACGCGCTCAAGGATGCAGCAGGCGCCCACGAACATATCGAAAGCCGCAAGGCCTTCGGTCGGGTCCTGCTTATTCCGTAGACGGAGTTTTCAGAACCGCCAGAAAAGCAGCCAGCGTCTTGAGAGTGGAAAGATCGGCAATGCCGTCCACACTCTCAGGCCGCTGGCGGCGCTGGAAAGCAGTCACCGTCTCCATCGTCGTTTCACCATAGGCGCCGTCGACCTTGATCCCGTAACCGGCCATCGCCAGTGCGGACTGCAGGTCACGCACCCCATCGCCACTATCACCGGGCCCAAGCGTCGGGCCTGCTGTGAGCGGTGCCGGATCAACCCAGAGCGCAAAACCTGCCTCCGCCAAAGTCTTCCAGGGGAACTTCTCTCCGGGATCCGCCTTTCGGCCCGGCGCCACATCGGAATGGCCAACCACCCTGCCCGGCTGCATCGGCCAGCGCCCGAAAATTTCAGCCATCAGATCAACAAGCGTTTCTATCTGAGGCGCAGGAAAATCCGGATAGCCGAACTCATGACCGGTGTTCGCCAGTTCGATGCCGATAGACAGTGAGTTGACATCCGTTTCGCCTTCCCATGACGACACGCCCGCGTGCCATGCGCGCTCAAACTCAGGCACAAGCGCAAAAGCATTGCCCGCTTCATCAATGAGATAATGCGCTGAGACTTTGGCTTCCGGGTCCTGCAGGCGCTCGAGCGCAGCCTCGGCCGTTTCCATGCCGGTGTAGTGGATCACCACCATGTCTGGCGCCCGATTGTCAGCACGCGTATCAAAGTTTGGCGACCAGCGTCCGGCGATATCCATTGATCTTACCCTCTGAGCCCAGCCCTAGGCTCCGCGTGTGACACGCTCGGTGAACTCTTTTTCTCGAAGGGAGATAATGAGCACACCTGCCAGCGTGATCAAACCACCAATGATCATACGCTCGGTTAGCAGGTCGCCCAGTAGCCAGACCCCAAAGGTGACGGTGAACAGCGGTGCAAGCAGTGTATATGGCGCGGTCTGCGACACCTCATAGCGCTGCAGCAGCCAGTAAATGCCCGCATGCCCAACCAGGCTCGACGCAAAAGCCACATAAATGATGCCGCCCCA
>JBCBUN010000050.1:0-8306 GCA_039818145.1 Pseudomonadota bacterium | reverse complement strand
GCAATGGAAGCATCCGGCGTTCAAAACGGCCCCTGGTACACCTCCACCGCGATCGGGTCCGCCGCGTCTGATCCCTACACACGGGCACAGATTGCGCTGACAGGTCTGCTGGCTCTCAACAAGTCGGAAGCCGTTTACTTCACCGCGACGCAAGATAATGACGGCCGTCCGTTGAGCGGCGCGTGCACTTATGAGGTGACGGGGCGCAATCTGGCGGCGCGCTGGTGGAGCATCACCGCCTATGGCAGCGACCACTACCTGATGAACAACAAGCAGGAGCGGTTCTCCTACAATGTGGCGTCGCTTGGTCTGCGCTTTGCGCCCATTGCCAAGTGGCGCATCAATGTTTCTGCAAGCGAGCAGGAAAGCAACTGGCTGCCGGTGAAGAAGAACGACTTCTTTTCGCTGACACTGCGGCTGTACAACCCGTCCGTCCAGATCATCGGCAATCTGGAGAATGTCGGCCTGCCGGATATCAAGCGCATGTCGTGCACCGACGCAGGAGCGGCATCATGAAAACCTGGCCGCTCTGGATTGGTGCTGCCATTGTGCTGACGCTGATCGTGCACATCCTGACGGTGCTGCTGGTGCCACCGGGTGTCATGACCCTTGCGATGATGCGCATGGCCGATGCGGACGCGGACAAGCGGGTGTTGCACACACCGCCGCCGGATGCCTCGGCCCGTACGGTTGTGCGTCCAAGCCCGGACCTCGCCTACTCCATCTGCCTGTTCGACATGTCGGAAGGGCCGATGCTGGTGAGAGCGACCGTGCCCGAGACCTACTGGTCCGTTTCAGCTTTTGCACACAACACGGACAACTTCTTTGTGGTCAATGACCAGCAGGTTGAAGGCGATACGCTGGAACTGCTGATCCGCCGCGAAGAAGATGAAGTGACCGGTTTTGACGGCATCCCTGTATCGTTCGCCCCAACTGACAGGGGTGTGGTTTTGATGCGGATGCTTGTCACGGGTCGTGAGAACTATCTCGAGCTTGATCCGGTGCGGCGCAACGCCACTTGCGAAACCCTTCCGCGCTAGCCCCCACTTCCCGTTGCGTTGACTAGTGGCAGCCCTCCGTGAGCGTGCTAGTTTCCTGGGACCATCCAGTGCCGCAGGGGAGTTCGTACATGGGCAGGTTAGGACTAATTGGCGCCGGTATCGCAGCCGTTGTGTTGATCGCACTTGGAATGTGGCTGGCTGAACCTCAGTCCCTTACGGACGGTGGAGGCACACAGCGTATTACGTTCGCCACTGACTGGAAGGCTCAGGCCGAGCATGGCGGGTTCTACCAGGCCGTTGCCAAAGGCTTTTACGCCAAGCGCGGGCTGGAAGTGGAAATTCTGCCCGGCGGGCCCGGTGTGAATGTGCCGCAGCTTATGGCCGGCGGCGCTGTCGATTTCGGCATGGGGTCCAACAGCTTTATCCCCTTGCGCATTGTTGAAGCCGGCATCCCTGTGCGCGCGGTGATGACCGTTTTTCAAAAAGACCCGCAGGTTCTGATTACCCATCCGCGTGACGACGTGAGTTCGCTGGCCGACATGAAGGGGAAACCCATCATGATTTCTGACGCAACCATCAGCGCGTTCTGGGTATGGCTGAAAGCCAAGTATGATTTCACCGACGATCAGATCAGAAAATACACCTACAATCTGGCGCCGTTCCTGGTGGATGAGACAGCCATCCAGCAGGGCTATGTGACATCCGAGCCTTACACGATCGAAAAAGAGGGTGGCGTTGCGCCGGAGGTCTATCTGCTGGCGGACAATGGCTACCCTGGTTACGCGACCATGGTGCTTGCACCCAATGCGTGGATCGAGGAGAGCCCGGAGGTCATTCAGGCCTTTGTCGATGGCACCATTGAGGGGTGGTACGACTATCTTTACGGCGACCCGGAACCGGCGAACGCGCTGATCCTGCAGGACAACCCGGAAATAACGGCCGACGTTCTGGCACAGGCGCGCGAAAAAATGCTGAGCTATGAGCTGGCAACAGGCGGTGACGCTAAAACGCTTGGCCTTGGTGCCATGACAGAGGATCGCTGGCGCACCTTCTTTGAAGTCATGTCCGCCAATGGGGTGTATGAAGCTGATCTGGAGTGGCAAGCAGCGTTCACCAGCGAGTTCGTCAACAATGGACCGATGGACTTGCCAGGACTGCCTGCAGCCCAAGGTAACTAGACAATTGGGCAACTAGGCAATTGGGCGACCATGCAGCGGTGAGCACCTCCCTCCTTACACTGAACAATATCAGTCGGCGCTTTGCTGATGGCACAGCTGCGCTCGTCGACATCTCCGCCGATATTGAAACAGGGAGTTTCGTCTCTCTGGTTGGCCCGTCAGGATGTGGCAAGAGCACGCTCCTCCGACTGATCGCCGGGCTGGATGAACCAAGCACCGGCAGCATCACATGGTCCAACGGACAGCCTGATGATGTTGGCTTCGTGTTTCAGGACTCGACACTCATGCCGTGGGCCAGTGTTGCGGATAATGTATGGCTGCCGCATCGCCTACGCGGCGTCTCAAGAGAAGATGCACAGCCGCTCATTGCGGAGGCGCTGGATCGCGTTGGGCTGGGCGGGCGGCAAGATGCCTATCCACGCGAATTATCGGGCGGCATGAGGATGCGGGTGTCCATTGCCCGCGCCCTGTCGCTGAAGCCGCGCGTGCTGCTGATGGATGAACCATTTGCAGCCCTTGATGAGATCACCCGGGAAAAACTCAATGATGATCTCAACGACTTGTGGGCGGAGCACCAGTGGACGGTCATCTACGTCACGCACAGCGTCTACGAAGCAGCCTATCTTTCGACACGGATCATGGTGATGCCCGCCCGTCCCGCGGCATTTGTTGCAGATGTGCCGGTTGAGGCACCGATTGACCGTGGTGACGGCTGGCGTGCCGACCCGCGCTTTGCACAGATATCAGCTGATGTAACGGCAAAGCTTCGTGCGGCTGCGGACTTTGCGTCGCACTCCGGACGCGCGTCATGACCGTTCAATCACCATTGCGTGCCGACGGGCCGCTGATCCGCTGGGGGTTGCCTGTCCTGTTCGGCATTGCCGTTCTGACGGTGTGGGAACTCCTCGTCCGCCAGTTGGACATCCCGGCCTATGTGCTGCCAGGACCATTGGCGATTGGCGAGGCGCTGGTGAGCGGCTTTGGGTCCCTCATGGGGTCGTTGTGGGTGACGTTGCGGATCACGCTACTGGCTTTCTTTCTGGCGCTTGTGCTGGGTACAGGTTTTGCGGTGCTGTTTACCGAAAGCCGACTGGCAGCGCGGGCGCTCTATCCATACGCGGTAGCCCTGCAGGTGACGCCGATTGTCGCGATCGCTCCGCTCATTCTCATCTGGGTCGGGCTGGACAATGCAGAAGCGGCCGTGACCATTCTTGCCGTCATTGCCGCCTTCTTTCCTGTTCTGGCCAACATGACGGCGGGGCTTCGCGCGGCGGACCAAAACCTGATCGACCTGTTCCGACTTTATGGGGCCAGCCGGTGGCAGATCATTGCCGGTGTCCGCCTGCCCTCCGCCCTGCCCTATCTGCTGTCGGCCATGAAGATTTCTGCGGGCCTTGCGTTGATTGGCACCGTCGTTGCCGAGTTTGTGGCGGGCTCGGGCACATCGACCGGCCTGGCCTGGCGGATTATCGAGGCAGGAAACCGGCTGCAGGTGGCGCGTATGTTTGCAGCGCTTGTCCTGCTGTCCTCTTTGGGCATTGCCCTGTTCTTTGTCTTGTCTGCGCTGGAGCACCATTTGCTGCGGCATTGGCATGACAGCGCAGAAAAAGGCGGCAAATAGCCTTTATCACGTATTTTTTGTGTGGTTCCTTTATTTTCACACAAATATTGACGGATAATTGCGTATTCCCCATGTTCCAGATAGACGTGGCGCAGCAAAAACACTGCGCCGCCACATCGGTTGCAGCGCGCGACCAATCCACTCTGAACGACCTGGAATTTCATGGCCCAACACATCAACAAAAAAGCCCGGTTTCATTCGCTGACAGCCAATCGGCTGCTGGATGGAGAGCCGGTGTATCTGACCGGCGACCATGGCTGGTCCGAGGTGCTGTCTGATGCCGTCATTGCGGACGGCAAGGAAGAAGGCGCCAAGCTGATGGATGTGGCGGCGCAGGCGGTGAAAGACCAGCACGTTGTGAACCCGTATCTGTTTGATGTGGATGTGGACGGCACAACGCCGAAACCGATTAGCGTGCGCGAGCAGATTCGCGCAACGGGCCCGACAGTTCGCCTTGACCTTGGCAAGCAGGCCTCCTGAGTGACATTCGCCGGCCCTGTTCGGGCGCAGGCACAAAGTTAGAGACAGACCATGTATCGCTACGATGAATTCGACCACACCATCGTCAAGGAACGCGTCACGGAATTCACCGGACAGGTGAAGCGCCGACTGGCCGGCGAACTGACGGAAGACGAGTTCAAGCCTCTGCGGCTGATGAATGGTTTGTATCTCCAGCTGCACGCTTACATGCTGCGGGTGGCCATTCCCTACGGCACTCTGTCAGGCACACAGATGCGCATGCTGGCACATGTGGCGCGCAAATATGACAAGGGCTACGGCCACTTCACCACGCGCCAGAACATTCAATACAACTGGCCAAAGCTGAAAGACGTGCCGGACATTCTGGATGATCTTGCAACTGTCGAGATGCACGCGATCCAGACATCTGGCAACTGCATTCGCAATGTGACGTCGGACCAGTATGCCGGTGTGGCTGCCGGAGAAATTGACGACCCGCGCGTGTGGGCTGAAATTCTGCGCCAGTGGTCAACATTCCATCCGGAATACACGTTCCTGCCGCGCAAGTTCAAAATCGCGGTGACGGGTCACAGCAATGACCGCGCAGCCATCAAGATGCACGATGTGGGCATCATCATTGTTGAAGGCGAGAATGGCGAGCCGGCCTTTGACATCTATGCCGGTGGCGGCCAGGGACGCACACCGATGGTGGCGCATCTTGTGGGTGAGAAAATTCCCGCCCGCGACCTACTGCATTTCATGGACGCGATCATGCGCGTCTACAACATGCATGGACGCCGGGACAATCTCTACAAGGCCCGCATCAAGATCCTTGTGCATGCTCTGGGTGCGGAAGAATTTGCACGTCAGGTGAAGGAAGAGTTTGCCAAGGGCGGCGCAGGCGAAGACCTGAAACTGCCGGACGGCGAAATTGAGCGTATTCGCGCCTACTTCGCACCACCTGCCTACGAAACACTGCCTGACAGCGATGCGGGCTATGAAAAGGCACTGGCTGAGGACAAGGCATTTGCCCAATGGGCACGTACCAACCTCGCGGACCATAAAGTGCCGGGCTATGCGATCGTCAATGTATCGCTCAAGCCGATTGGCGGCATTGCGGGTGACGCGTCAGATGCGCAGATGGATGCGGTTGCTGATCTGGCCGAAACATTCAGCTTTGATGAAGTGCGTGTGACGCATGAGCAGAACCTCACCCTGCCGGACGTCAAGAAGTCAGACCTCTATGAAGTCTGGAAGCGTCTCGATGCAGCCTTGCTGGCGACGCCGAACATCGGGCTGATCTCGGACATGATTGTCTGCCCCGGCCTCGACTATTGCGACCTTGCCAATGCACGGTCGATCTCCATCGGTCAGATGATTTCAGAGCGCTTTGCTGATCTCGACAAAGAGCACGACATAGGCGAGCTGAAGGTCAAGATTTCAGGCTGCATCAATGCCTGTGGTCACCACCATGTGGGCCATATCGGCATTCTGGGTGTCGACAAGAAGGGCGTTGAATTCTATCAGGTCACCCTTGGCGGCTCTGCGGACGAGAACGCCGCTGTAGGCGATATTGTTGGTCCGGCCTTTACGGAAGACGAGATCGTTGGCGCCATCGAAACCATTGTTGAGACCTTTGTGGCAAACCGCAAAGACGGTGAAATATTCCTCGATACCTACCGCCGGATTGGCATCGACCCCTTCAAGGAGACTCTCTATGCCGCTGCTTAAGGACGGGGTTGCTGTCAGTGACGACAAATGGGTGCGCGTTGAAGACGACGCGGATCTTCCCGAAGACTGCCATGCGCTCATCAGCATGACGCGCTGGCTGAAAGATCGCGATGCGCTGCTGACGCGCAACAAGCCGATTGGTGTGGCGCTGGAAAGCAGCGACAACCCGGACGAGATCATGGATGACCTTGATCGCTTCGGGCTCATTGCCGTGGACTTTCCGCAGTTCAAGGACGGGCGTGGCTTTTCATACGGCCGACTGATCCGCCATCGCGGCAAGTTTGAAGGCGAGCTTCGGGCAACCGGTGGCGTGCTGGTGGACCAGCTGCATTACCTGGTGCGGTGCGGCTATGACGCCGTGGATGGTGATGACCGGATTACCGAAGAAGCGTGGGCGGATGCCAACAGCCGGTTCAGCGTTGTTTATCAGCCGACCGGTGACGGGCAGAAGACCGCCCTCCAGAAGCGGCACGGCGGCTAAGCCTGCTTAACGCGACGACTTGGGTCGCGGTGTCTTGGGGCGCGGTGTCAGGCATTCGGTCATCAACAGTGTGTTGGCTTCAATTTCGGCGTCATCATCAAACGGATGGTCGGGTGCCAGAATAAATCTGGTGAGCACGTATCCCAGATTCACTGAGACGATCAGCCTTGCGGCTGTCTCAGGGGATATGTCCGGCCGAAGCTTGCCCTCCTTCTGAAACCTCTCTAGCGCTTCGACCGCCGCCTGCCACACCTGGTCGCGCCAGGCATCAACAAACCACAGACGTACATCCTCATCCGTACACAGAGTAGCGATGAGCATACGAAGTTGCGGCGCAACCTTGCGGCTTTGCTCAAGGCGTGTGCGCACGAGTGCAGTGTGCCAGGTCTCGAAATCAGGAGATGCGGCTGCCCAAAGGTCGCGTGTCTGCTGAAGTCCTTCGTCCACCGTCATGGACACAACGGCTGGCATCAACGCGGCAGCAAACAGGTCAGCCTTGCTTGGGAAATACTTGAACAGGGTGCGTTCAGTGGTCTTGGCGGCTTTGGCAATCTCGGCCGTCCGGGCATCGTGAAACCCCTTCTTGCCGAACACCCGTCCGGCTGCATCGAGGATACGCCCTTCGATTTCGTTGCGCGGCGTCATCCCCTGCGCATCAAAGGTCTTCAGAGCGTCCAGTGTGTCTGAGGTCATGCGCGCATGCCTTTCGAATCGTCCATGGGATCGAAAAGTATAGTAGCCACTTTACACATCCGGAGAAGTATGTATAGTGGTGACTATACCTTATGGCAGGAGGCTCCCATGGCATCTCTCGTGAAACGACTCTCAGCTCCATACGACTTTGGATGGACATTTCGGACTGCTGACGATTGCGATGTGGTCGAGACCCATCTGGGGGACGGGCGATACGAAATCCGGCTGGACCATGCGCCGCTGAAGGGCGTGACCACAGAGATGCTCGCCTGGTGGTTCCAGGTGTTTGACGGGACAGCCACCTATCGTGGTCAGTCCCTGCCCGCCTATCATCTTTGGCATCCGCGCGATCATGTGGCTGTTGAGTTCACTCGAAACAAAGCGGGCCGTGTTGCGCCCAATGAGCAGGTGCACATTCAAGAAGTGTTCGGCCGGGACAAACGCTTTTCCACCGATGCCCGTGCAGTCATTCATCGATGGGATGGGCGCGGTGTCGGGTTCCACCTGGATATCGCAGGCCACCGGCTGTTGGAGCTGGACCATGTGTTCAAGGATTCGCCAGATGGTGCGATCTACCAAAGCTGCATGCGCGCTGGCGCCGGAGCGGGGCCGTTGCGCCGGCTGATCAACGCTGCGGTTTTGCCGCGTCGCTTTGGTGCGGCGCAACGCGTCGCATGGATCAAGCACAATGTCGAAGAAGTCGGATGCTTCGAGAACTTCCTCCCGGAGCTCTTTGAGACGAAAGCGATAACCGCATCGTCGCCTTCATAACGGCGTTGCGGATGCTTTTGTCATCATCGGTTCAGGACAGGTACCGCTGCTTGCGCTAGCCTGCTCGCATGACCTTTGGCACTGCCTCCCCACCTACGCCGTCTGCCCGCAACCGCATGGCATATGTCCTGCTGTGGGCGGCGCTCGGGCTGATGATCGGCGGTGTGACGTTGCCTGCGATTTCGGTCAGCTCGTTCTGGATCTACGAAGAGACCTATTCCATCCTCGGCGGCATCCTGGCCATGGCGGAGCGCGGTGAGGTGTTGCTGGCCGGGTTTGTGTTTGCGGTGTCGGTGCTGTTTCCAACCGCCAAGATCGTCCTCGGGCTTTTGGCATTGCGGCGGCTCCATCGACCTGATGCAAAGCTTGCC
>JBCBUN010000049.1:0-8394 GCA_039818145.1 Pseudomonadota bacterium | reverse complement strand
CTGCCGGAAGCCAAGACCCGCGGCTACACGCCGGGCCGTTTTTCGTTCAACGTCAAAGGTGGCCGCTGTGAAGCCTGCCAGGGCGACGGTGTTCTGAAGATCGAGATGCACTTTCTGGCCGACGTCTATGTTGAGTGCGATGTCTGCCATGGCAAGCGCTACAACCGTGAGACGCTGGAAGTGAAGTTCCGCGACAAGTCCATCGCCGATGTGCTGGACATGACCGTGGAAGACGGTGCTGAATTCTTCAAGGCCGTACCCGCGGTACGCGACAAGCTGGAAACCCTCAAGCAGGTTGGTCTTGGCTACATCAAGATCGGGCAGCAGGCGACAACGCTCTCAGGCGGCGAAGCGCAACGCGTGAAGCTGTCAAAGGAACTGTCCAAACGCGCCACTGGCCGCACGCTGTACATTCTGGACGAGCCGACCACCGGATTGCATTTTCACGATGTGGCAAAGCTGCTCGACGTGCTGCATGAACTGGTGGATCAGGGCAACACGGTTGTCGTGATTGAGCACAATCTTGAGGTCATCAAGACTGCTGATTGGATCATCGACATTGGACCCGAAGGTGGTGATGGCGGCGGCGAAGTTGTCGCACAGGGCACGCCGGAAGATGTGGCAGCTGAACCGCGTAGTTATACCGGCGACTATCTCAAGCCGCTCCTCAAGAAGAGCCGCAAGGCCGCCCCCAAGTCCGAAGAGCGCAAAAAGAAAACGGAACTGGCCAGAGCGTCTGCTGCAGCCTCGCGTCGTCCTGTGCGCAAGGCTCCGGCTGAGGAGCCCGCGCCTGCGCCAAAACGCAAGGCGGCAGCAAAGAAAGTTGCGCCCAAAGCGAAGACAAAGGCAAAAGCCAAGACCAAGTCAAAGGCGCGTGCCAAGACGCGGGCGAAGGTATCCAGCCGCTAGGTGGATTATCCGGTTAAACCGGACAGTGGCTTTGGTTGGATTCTGACGAACCAATCACCTGATCGCGATCCCCTGGCTTGACCGGGGGGGCTGTGTCAGGCCGCAGCTTTGCTTGTCTGAAGAAACGCAAGGACCGCCTCGGCAACAGCTTCGGGCTGCTCCTCATGTGGAAGGAAGCGGGCCTTGTCGATTTCTACCAGCCGTGCGTCGCCCGGAATCTTTGCCACCATTTCCCGCGCATACTTCACCGGAAAAATCGGATCACGCTTTCCCCAGATGAACAGCATGGGAACCTTCGTGTCTGCGTGCACCTGATCCAGCGTATCCACAACGGCCGGGTCCACGGCGCACAAATAGGCCATCAACCCGTCATAGGCGTGACGCGTGCGGTGCCACGAGTGAACAAACATCTGCATGAAGTCGTCTGTGAAATGCGATGCGTCGGCAAAGAACCCGCCATAGCCGCTGCCGGATTTGACAAATGTCTCTGACGACAACGCGGCCTTCAGGATGAACCTGGTAAGCGGATTGCGATGAAGCCTCTGCAACAGCGTCACCGTTGGGGGAAACTGGAAGGGAATTTCCGTGTCAATCGCCGTGACCGAAGTCGCCCTTTCATGGTCTTTGACAGCCAGAAGTCGGGCGATTGTCCCGCCTGTGTTATGCCCCAAAACCGCGTAGTCGGTAAGTCCCAAATGATCCACGAACGCGATGGTGCGATCCACATGGGCATGGAGGCCCAGATCGGTGTCCTTGGCCCAATTGCTCTCCCCCATGCCCGCAGAGTCGAGCGCATAGCAGGTGTAGGACTTGGCAAGCAGTGGGATCAGATGACGAAAGTTCGCCTTGTGAAACGGCCAGCCGTGAATAAGCAAAAGTGGCGGACCCTCGCCTGAAACCGTGTAGGCAAGTTTCAGACTGTCGGCGGTAAAGTACTTTGTGTCAGACATAAGAGGCTCCCGGTCCATGTATGGCCGGAAGCCTCTTGTGAGACGGCTTACCCCTCAATTATGCGACAGGTAAGTGTTACTCCGCTGCGGCGCGTGCCTTGTCTTTGTTCGCCTGTGCCTGCTTTGCGGCCTCAGCCATGGACGCCACGCCATCCGCCATGAAGGCCTTGGAAAGTTCAAGGGTTGCAGGTTCGGCTTTGGTGGGGTGTCCGCCGACAAATGGTGGTTGCGGGTCATACTCGAATGAAAGCTGCAGCAGTTTTGCCACGTCCTCTCCTGCAAGCTCGGCGGCAAGTGTCAGGCCAAAGTCGATGCCGGCAGTCACGCCGCCACCGGTCATCCGGTTGCGGTCGCGGACAACACGCCCGTGCTTCGGCGTTGCGCCCACAAGCGAGAGCTGCTCATGCCAGGCCCAGTGGCAGCTGGCTTCATAGCCGTCCAGCAAACCCGCCGCACCCAGAAGCAATGACCCCGTGCAGACGGCAGTCACATATTTGGCGTTCTGGCCCTGGGTGCGCAAAAACCCAAGAACCGCTTCATCGTTCATGATGTCCACCTGACCAAAGCCACCTGGCACGCAGATGACGTCCAGTTGCGGGCAGTCATCAAAGTCATGGGTTGGATTGATGGTGTAGCCGGAGTCAGAGGCAACCGGGGTTTTCTCTTTCCAGATATAGTGCATCTGGGCACCGGGCACTGCTGACAGGATTTGTGCCGGTCCAAGCGCATCGAGCGCCGTGACCATCGGGTACATGAGGAAACCGATCTTGATGGGGGCCGGGGCGAGATCTGCAGCAGCGTCTGACATGGGGATGCTCCGTTACATATGTCGTTGAGGGATCATCGCGCGAGTTGGGAAAGTCGGAAATGACAAATGCCCCTTGATTTCTGACAACTCCCGCGTTGATCTGTTGGGAATTGCTGATCGACAGGGCTCAACTTGACACCAGGGTGTTGCACTCCTTCGATAAGAAAAACCAAAACAAACTGAGGTAGCGCCATGACGTCCAGGTCCCACTCCACCCGCCGCGAGTTCATGCGCCGCTTCGGGGCAACAGCGGGCTGCTTCGTTGCCGCTGCCACCGGTTCGGGTTTCCTGCCGACCATTCGCCCGGCCTTTGCCCAAGAGGCCACCGAGGACAGCGTGGCACCTGTTGCAGCTCGGCGTGGCCTGTTTACCCATGGTGTGGCCTCTGCTGATCCGTCGTCGGACGGTGCCATTCTCTGGACGCGCGCCACGCCACTGGATAAATCCGCACGCCCGCTGTCCGTGACTCTGCAGGTGTCAGCGACCGATACATTTGACACCGTCGTTGTGGAGCAGCCGGTGTCAGCGTCGCTGGAACAGGACTACACCGTCCGGGTAAGTGTGACAGGTCTCGACCCTGACAGCTGGTACTTTTATCGCTTCCTGACGAATGCTGGTGATGTCTCCCGGCTTGGCCGTACACGGACAGCACCTGCCGCGGATGCTGATGCTCCACTGCGCATCGCCATGGCGTCATGTCAGAACTTCGAGCAGGGCTATTTCGGTGCCTGGGCGCGAATGGTCAAAGATGATGAGGCTGCACGACCTGAAGACCAGATACATGCTGTGCTGCACCTGGGTGATTTCATTTACGAAACCAGCCCGGACCTGCCCGCCGGGCTTGACGCAGCGCGGCGGATCGACCCCTTCCCGGATGGCGCAACCCTGCCAAGCGGGCGTACCTTTGCCGTGACGGTCACCGACTACCGGCATCTGTACAAAAGCTACCTTGAGGACGAGGCCCTGCAGGCCGCCCGCGCCCGCTGGCCTTTCATCTGCACATGGGACGACCATGAATTCACCAATGACAGCTGGCAGAGCTACGCGACCTATAGAGGCGGCACAGGCCCCGCGCAGGAGCGCAAGGTCTCAGCCAACCAGGCATGGTTTGAGTACATGCCGGCGCGTCTTGATGGACCGGCTCATGACTTCAAGCCAACTATTGTGTCTGATGCGCCCGGCGGCGAGCCCGGTGATGGCTACCTGTTGAACGAACCAAACAACCTGTCCGCTCTTGCTTCCCTGACGATTTACCGCAGTCTGGAATGGGGCAAGACAGCATCCATCGTCGTTACGGACACACGCAGCTATCGCTCGCCCCAACCGATGGACGAAGCCCTGGAAGAAGCCATCGGCGCACCTGCACCACCCACCGAAATCATCCGCGCCCTTGATGCGGGCCGCGACGCGTCCAATGGAAACCCGCCGGCCGCTTTCCCCGGCAAGGAGGGCGACGTCCCCAATCCGCGTGCGGACAAACCCGCAGCGTCAGTTCTGGGCACTGACCAGAAGAAATGGTTCAAGGAAACGCTCAAGAGCAGTTCAGCGTCCTGGAAACTGTGGGCGAATTCAATTCCCGCCATGCCTTTGCGGCTCGATCTGGCGTCCATTCCCTTTCAGGATTTGCAGGATGCCGTGCTGGGCACGGATGCCTGGAACGGATATCCCGGCGAGCTGCGCGAATTGATGTCCTTTGTGAAAGACCAAGGCATTGCAGGTGTTGTCTCCTGCGCCGGCGATTATCACATGCACGGGGCTGCGGTGCTCACGACCGATCCGGATGCCGAGACACCTGAGGGTGCCGCGCTGGAGTTCGCCACCTGCGGCATTTCCTCCTTCACCTTCTTCTCGGGAGCTGAGAGTTTCACCCGGGACCCAGGCAACGCCTTCCGGCCCATGGTGGTTGCCGACGGCCCCGACGGTGAGATGCTGGAGAATTTTAATCTTACCCTCATGCACGGTGTCAGGGCATCGCTGGCTATGAACTACACAGGAAGCGATACGCTGAGTGGGTGGTTGGAAAGCGAAACAGCCAATCCCTACATCAAATATCTGGACACCAACGCCCATGGCTATGTGGTGCTCACTCTGACCGGCGACCGGATCAGCGGTGAAGTGGTAACGGTTGCCAACGCCAACCAGCAACAGTCTTCAAGTGACGCGGCAGACGTCCGTCGTCGCGCAACTTTGACCGCGCCGCTGTGGAAGCCAAGCGAGGCGCCGCAGCTCAGTGACCCCGAATTTGAAGGAACGCCGCCCTTCCCGTTCGCCTGACGCTACGCCTCTTCCTGATAGCTCTGCAGATACGCCTGTCCCTTGGGGCTTAGTGTGTAAACGCCGCGTTCAACCCGCTCGAACCAACCGTAATGGTCGTCGGCCATCATTCTTGTTGCGCGAGAAACGCCGGTTGTCTTGGCGATGTCGGCGCCGCGGCTCGGTCCGTTGGCCTTCAGGTGTGCGGCACAGCGCAACGCATCCTGTCGATAGGCTGTGATCAGCGTGACACGTGTCGATCCGCCGGTGTTCGGGTCGCCGACCCGGCGTGAAAACTCCCTCAAGAGTCTGTCTCGCCGTTTTTTGGATTTGCGCGGTGTGTAGGGCGCAGGGTCAAGATGAACTTCTACAAATGCGTCGGCAGGCCTCACGGTTATCAGGCCCAGACCGAGTCTGCGGGCAAGGCTGAGATTGGTTTTGAGAGCTTTCTGAAACCGCCGCCCGGACCCGCGCGCCACGGCTATGTACACGGCATCGGTAATCGACTGGCGGGCGATCGCCTGATGGAAAAGACTGAGCGAGAAACCTGTCTTCAGTTCAACAATGACAGGATCCTCATCATCCCGGCATGCAACAATATCTGCAGAGCCAACCTCCGCCTTCACCTCATATCCCTGTCCAGCGAGCAAGGCTTTGACAGGTTGGTAGAGGTCCGTTTCTTTGATGCGCTCCATGCGGACATCATAGGCACCGACCAGGTCATGGCAATCGACGACCTGTGAGGTAACAGAAAAGCACCCGGCATTGTTGTCGAGTTGTCGTCGGCCCTCCGGGGCAATTTCCGATGCAGTGTTCAACGCTTGCAGCGTCCCTTTAGGAACCGGTTTAGTCGCCACACCAGTGCCGAGACATTCATAGCAAAACCGCCCTTCCCGTTCGCCCAATGGTCCATTAGCGTATCTCCCAACAAAAAATTGTAACTGGGAGGACATGTGAATGCCGATTGATGATTACGCGGCGCATGATGGAGTCGGCCTTGCCGAACTCGTGCGCAAGGGAGAAGTAACGGCGGGTGAACTCGCTGAAGAAGCCCTGAGCCGGATCGAGAAGCACAATCCGACCCTGAATGCCGTTGTGACGGACATGGCCGATCAGGGCCGCCAGCTCGCCGGTGACATTGATGAAGGAGATGCTGCTGCACCCTTTGCTGGTGTGCCCTTCCTTCTCAAGGACATCATGGGTGACTTCGAAGGTGTCGCCACCCAGTACGGCTCGCGTTTTGTTGCCGGTAGTCCGGCGCCTGCGCACTCGACCTTGACCACACGTTTTCTGGCAGCAGGACTTGTCCCGCTCGGCAAAACCAACGTGCCCGAGTTTGGGCTGCTGCCCGTTTCTGAAAGCGCACTCTATGGACCGGCCCGTAACCCGTGGAACCCGGATCATACGCCCGGTGGTTCTTCCGGTGGGTCTGCTGCCGCAGTGGCTGCAGGCATTGTGCCTCTGGCACATGCCAATGACGGCGGCGGCTCCATTCGTATTCCTGCATCCTCATGCGGACTTGTGGGTTTGAAACCAAGTCGTGCGCGCGTCCCGCAAGGACCGATGATTGGCGACGCGATGTCCGGATTGACCACCGATCTGGTCGTCAGCCGAACCGTTCGTGACACCGCCGTTGCATTGGACATCGCCGCGGGTCCCGAACCAGGTGATCCGTACTTCGCACCCCACCACGACGGCATCTGGTCAGAAGATGTGGGAACACAGCCCGGCAATCTGCGCATTGGCTTTACCACCAAGACGCCCGGCGGCGTTGCTGTTCATGATGAGTGCGCCAAGGCTGTGCAGAACACAGCCAAGCTTCTGGAGAGCCTCGGTCATCATGTTGAAGAAGCGTCACCGCCTCTGGACAATGACATGATGCAGGAAGCCTTCATGGCGATCTGGGCAACGGGGGTCACCCAACAGATTGAAGTGCAGAACGTGCTGTTCGGAAGGACACCAAATCAGGGCGACCTGGAACCGCTCACGATTGGGCTGTGGGAAGCTGGCAAGCAGATATCAGGTGCAGACTACCTGAACGCCGTCTCCATGCTTCAGATCATGAGCCGCAGCGTTGCCCAGTGGCATGATGAATATGATCTGTGGTTGACACCAACGCTTGGGGAACCGCCTCTTCGCATCGGCACTGTGGACATCAATGAAGGTAATCCGGAAAAGGCGTTTGAGCCGATCCTCGATTATGTGCCCTTCACACCCATCGAGAATGCAACGGGTCAGCCTGCCATTTCATTGCCGCTGCACTGGACGCCTGATGGGCTGCCTGTCGGCGTGCATTTCGCTGGTCGTGCCGGCGATGAAGCCACACTGATCCGCATTGCGGCGCAGCTGGAGCAGGCACAGCCCTGGATCGACCGCCACCCGCCAATCTGGAACTAGGAAGCACAACATGACCATTGATGCGTATGCAGACTATGACGGCGTTGGCCTGGCTGAACTTGTTGCCAAAAAGGAAGTGACACCGCTTGAGCTGGTGGACGCGGCCATTGATCGGATTGAGCAGCACAATCCAGCTCTCAATGCGGTTGTCTACAAGGGCTATGATGATGCCCGCGAATGGGCAAAGGGCGATTTGCCTGACGGGCCCTTCAAAGGCGTGCCATTCCTGATCAAGGATTTGGGCGTCAAGGTGGCCAATTGGCCGGCGACGTCCGGCTCGCACTATCTGCGCGATTATGTGCCAACCGAAGACAGCATCCTGGCCAAGCGCTACCGCGAAGCTGGTCTGGTGTTCGTCGGCAAGACCAACACGCCGGAATACGGCATCACAGGTACCAGTGAGTCCGCACGGCTTGGCCCGTGCCGCAATCCCTGGAACCCGGACCATATTGCCGGCGGATCGTCCGGTGGTGCCGCCTCCGCCGTAGGGGCCGGTATCGTGCCCATGGCGCACGCCTCGGATGGTCTGGGGTCAATCCGTATTCCCGCTGCCTGTTGTGGTCTTGTCGGCATGAAGACGACGCGCGCTCGCAATCCGGATTCCGGTGAGGATGGAGAGCGCGCAATGGGCTTTTCCGTTGATCACGTGGTGACACGTACCGTGCGTGACAGCGCGGCCATGCTGGATGCGACGTGTGCCCCGGAACCAGACAGCCCCTATCCGCCACTGCCCTATGAGCGGCCCTTTCTGGAAGAAGTAAGCCGTGCACCGGGAAAGCTCAGAATTGCGTGCTCCATGGAGACACCAAGCAACGCACCGATTGACGAAGAGAATGCGGCCGCCTTTGAAAAGACGGTGGCTCTTCTCAAAGAGCTTGGTCACGAAGTGGTCGAGCAAGGATTGGGCGTAGACTACCGCACGCTCTATCGCGCGCAGGGCGCCGTTTCGGCATCCAACTTTGCCGCGGCCATGATGGAGCGGTCTGAAATGCTGGGCCGCCAGCCCGAACCCGAGGAACTGGAACCCCTGACATGGCAGATCCTGAAGGCAAGCGAGCGGATTTCAGGGCCGCAGGC